>CAIRBY010000070.1 GCA_903876865.1 uncultured Acidobacteriia bacterium | reverse complement strand
CTCCTCCCCGTCGCGCTCGTCAAGTTCCGGCTCTTTGAACCCCTCCTCCGCACCCCCGCCGAAAGCGGCGTCCAACCCGTCTCCCCCTGGCTCGATAGCCTCCTCTACCAGGCCCTCGCCCGTGAAGCCGCCCTCATCGGAGCCGGCACGGACCTGCCCCTCGGCCAGTCCCTCCTCCTGATCGGCCAGAAGGCCTCCTGATGCCCTTCCCCTCCCTCAGCGTCTTCTTCCCCGCCTACAACGACGCGCCTTCCCTCCCCGGCCTCCTCGCCTCCACCTTCGCCACCCTCGAAGCCCACGTCGCCGATTTCGAAGTCATCGTCGTCAACGATGGCAGCCAGGACAATACCGGCGAAGTCCTCGATCACCTCCAGGCGCACTATGGCCCCCGCCTCCGCATCGTCACCCACCCCCAGAACCGCGGCTATGGCGGCGCCCTCCGCAGTGGCTTCGCCGCCGCCACCAGACAGTACGTCTTTTACACCGATGGCGATAGCCAGTACGACGTCACCGAACTCCCCCGCTTGCTCGCCCTCGTCGGTCCCCATACCGGCCTCGTCAACGGCTTCAAGCTGGAACGCAATGACCCCGCCCACCGCATCTGGATCGGCAAGGCCTACAACTTCTGCGCCCGCCTCCTCTTCCGCATCCGCATCCGCGATATCGACTGCGATTTCCGCCTCATCCGCCGCGACCTCCTGCAACAGGTCCACCTCACCTCCACCAGCGGCACCATCTGCGTCGAACTCGTCCGCAAACTCGAACTCACCGGCTGCGAAGTCGTCGAAACCGGCGTCCACCACTACGCCCGCCTCTATGGCAAGAGCCAGTTCTTCCGCCTCCCCTCGCTCGCCACCACCTTCTTCGAACTCGCCCGCCTCTGGCTCCGCGTCGTCATCCTCCGCCGCAGCGCCTATTGACCCACACGCTCCCGCGCCCGCGCCGCGCGCACTTTCCCCCCCTGTCCCCCTCTGCCCCCACCCTCTGCCCCTGCCCCTGTGGCGCGGACATTCGTGTCCGCAGCGCCGAGATTCGTCTCGGCGGCCTTTCCCCCCATCGTCCCGATGTCCCCGCCCAGTGCAGCCCCGCTGAGGGGCGCAAGAAAATAGCCCACGGCTTGCGCCGTGGGAACCGTCATCGCCCTCCCGCCAGCCCCGGAACGGGGCGAAACACCCACCCCCACTTTCCCCGCCGCCTCCGCCAAGTGCGCTAACCTGCAAACATCATGGCCATTCGTATCGTCCAGGTCGATGCCTTCACCGATCGCCCTTTCAGCGGCAATCCCGCCGCCGTCTGCGTCCTCCCCGCCGCCAAACCCGAAGAGTGGATGCAGAATGTCGCGCGGGAAATGAACCTCTCCGAAACCGCCTTCCTCGTCCCCCAGGGCGGCCAGCCTGCCGATGGCTATCACCTCCGCTGGTTCACACCCTCCATCGAAGTCGATCTCTGCGGCCACGCCACCCTCGCCAGCGCCCATGTCCTCTGGCAGGATGGCCACCTCGCCCCCGGACAGCAGGCCCGCTTCTTCACCCGCAGCGGACGCCTCACCGCCGACCGCTGCGGCGATTGGATCGAACTCGATTTCCCCGCCAAACTCGCCACCGCCGCCGAACCGCCCCCCGCCCTGCTCCCCGCCCTCGGCCTCACCGACGCTACCTTCGTCGGGAAGAACGCCTTCGATTACCTCGTCGAAGTCGATTCCGAACAGACCGTCCGCCGCCTCGCCCCGGATCACTCCTCGCTCCGCACCCTCCCCGTCCGCGGCGTCATCGTCACCGCCCGCGGCTCCGAAGGCGGCTTCGATTTCGTCAGCCGCTTCTTCGCCCCCGGCGCCGGCGTCGATGAGGACCCCGTCACCGGCAGCGCCCATACCGCCCTCGGCCCCTATTGGGCCCCCATCCTCGGCAAAACCGAATTCACCGCCTTCCAGGCCTCCCCCCGCGGCGGCGTCCTCAAAGTCCGCCTCTCCGCCGACCGCGTCCTCATCTCCGGCCAAGCCGTCACCACCCTCACCGGAGACCTCCTGGTCGAGTAGGACAGGCCTCCCGGCCTGTCCCACTTGCTTAGCCCTTTCGCCGCCCCCGTTCACACTCGCCCTAACTATATATCCCCCACTGAAATCAATCACTTACCGCCTTATCCCACCCATTCGCCCCACTCCCCCGTGCTACGTTCGAATCGTATAGGGCCGAGCGCGCCACACCGCGCGGCCGCAACAAGCTTTCATGCTGGCCAGCATGCGTTGCATCTCAGGTGGTGCTGACTTCCCGTAAGCCCCTCAAAGGCCGTACGGTGGTTCCCCTACGCGGAGGAGACCGGCGGGAAGACCTTCGATTCGAATCGATCACACCCGTTGGTGTCGGGATAGCGCCTGTCGCCCGCCCATCGGATTCAGAGAGTTACCCTCGAAACGCCGGACGCGGCGGCCACCCAGCCGTCCAACCTCCGCGTAGAGGCCCTCAAACCATTGGCGGCCGGGCACGCACGGCGACAAGTCCGAGAGCCCCCGGCCGCCGCAATGTCTCAAGCCCAAACTCCACTTCCCCGCCTCGCCCTTAACGACCTGCGGTAGCTCCGCCGGCGGCAACCATCTGAATCCCCGCGGCACTCACGATCCTGATGTATCCAGCCCATTCCCGGTCTGCCGCGAGCAAAGCGTTCACCAGCGGCGCCAGTTTCCCCACCGTCGCCGGATGCACGCGAAACAACACCACTCCAGAGCGCTGCAAAGGAACCCTGCGCTGTATCGCGATCTGCCAGAAGTCTTTATCCAGCGTCAGCATCAATCGCGCGTCGCTCTCGGCGAAATCCAGCAGCTTCGTGTCTGGCCATCCGGCACAATCGAGGCGAGCCCATAGCACGTCGTACCCGCCAGACCGCAACCCCTCCACGAGTTGACCGGGAAAGTTCTCGTCCGCCAGCACGCGCATTTAAGCGGGAATCGGATAGGCCTTGTATTCGTGCGCCAGGTAACTTGCGTACGCCAGACAGGCTAGGATGTCTTCGCGCGCCAACCCGGGCGCGCGGGCGTGGCGCCCGAAAGTACCACATTCCCCGAGCGCCTCCGCGAACTCCTCTACGGCCGCGGCAACCGCGGCACCTACCGGATCATCTTCGTGATCATCGATCTGTCGGTCTTCGTCTTACACGTGCGCCACGGCTCCAGGCTCCCGCTGAACCCTGAAGCCTGAAGCACCCAACGCCCTTCCCTACTTCTTCTCCGGCCCTAGGATCTTATTCAACTCCGCAATCCGCTGATCCAGTTCCTTGCGCAGCGCATTGTACCGTTCGATCGCGTCCCGCCCGATCTTCTGATCCGTCGCGTTCGTCTCGCTATACAGGTACGTGATGTGCGTCTGCAACTCCGGCTTGCTGTAGCGGATCGCCGGCGTGATCAGGCTCGCTGCCAGGTCCTTCAAATTCGCCAGCGTCGCCGCATTCGCCGGCGCATTCGTCGCCTGCAGTGCCGTCAACCCCGCCCGCACCCGCGACACCGTCTTGTTCACATCGCTCACCAGTTCGCGCACTTTGATGTTGTGGTCGAACTGCTCTTTCAGATCGGCCGCCGTCACCCCGCTCGCCGTGATCCGCGGATCTTCAATCACCGTGAAGCTCTCCGTCGCCGTCCACGCGCCCACCGTCAGCCGCGCGGCGTACTTGCCCGGCACCGCCATCGGTCCGTTCGGCGATTCCGGACGCGTCGCGCTCGCCCACGCTCCCGGATACCGCAGGTCCCACGTGAACCGGTGCATTCCCGCCGTCTTATCGATCCGCGTCGGTCCCCGCGGACCGCGCCCGCCGCCGCCCTCGCCATCCTCGTTCGGCGCCGCCTCCGCTTCCACCGGAGCCGCCTCCGCCGCCCCGCCGCCCGCGCTTGTGATCTTGCGGATCGGCTTGCCCGCCGCATCCAGAATCTCCAGCGTGATGTCGCCCGCCGGAGCGCTCGCCAGGTAGTAATCGATCGCCGCGCCCGCCGCCGGATACTGAATCGTCGCCCCGCGCCCGCCGCCGCCGCGCCCCGAAGAACGCACCGCTTCGCGCGGCTTGTACAGCAGCGCCGCGCTCACCGGCGCCTCCGTCAGCTGATGCAGCGGCGTCAGGTTGTCCATGATCCAGAAGCTGCGCCCCTGCGTCGCCAGAATCAGATCGTTGTGCGCCACTTTGATGTCGGTGACCGGCGTCGCCGGCAAATTCACCTGGAAATTCTGCCAGTGCGCTCCATTGTCGAAAGAGAGGTGCATGCCGAACTCGGTGCCCGCATACAGCAGCCCCGCCCGCGCCGGATCCTCCCGCACCACCCGCGTCGGCTCGTCCGCCGCGATCCCGTTCTTGCCATCCGTCAACAGCGTCCACGTCTTGCCGAAATCCTCCGTGCGGTAAATGTACGGCGCGAAATCGCCCAGCAAAAATCGATAGATCGCCGCGTACGCCGTGCCCGCTTTGTGCGCGCCCGGCTCCAGATTCTGCACCCGTCCGCCCGGCGGCAGCCCCTTCGGCGTCACGTTGCTCCACGTCTTCCCGTCGTCGCGGGAGACATGAATCAGCCCGTCATTCGACCCCGCCCAGATCACGCCCTTCTGCACCGTCGATTCGCGAATCGAATACAGCGTGCTGTATACTTCCTCTCCCGTCGCATCGCGCGTGATCGGCTCTCCGCTCGCGCCCTGCGTCCCCTCCGGCTTCGCCGTCAGGTCCGGACTGATCTTCTCCCACGTCACCCCGCCATCGCGCGTCCGGTGCACGAACTGCGACCCGTAGTACACCACTTTCGTATCGAACGGCGACACTTCCATCGGCGACACGCGCTGGAACCGGTAGATCAAATCACTCCCCGGATTGCCATACAGCGATTGCACCCCGATCCAGTACCGCTCTTCGTTCGACGTATTCAGATCGAGCTTGCTGAACTGCCCCTTGCAGCTGCCATACACCAGTTCGGGATGCTTCACATCCGGGATGATCGGCCCTGTTTCGCAGCCCGGACCCACGCGGAACTCCTGCCCGTTGCCCGTCGGCAGGCTCGGCACAATCACGGTCGTGTTGTCCTGCTGCGCGCCATACACGCGATACGGATACTGATTGTCCACCGCCACCTGATAGATTTCCGCCGTGGGCTGATTCATCTGCGTGCTCCACGTGCGCCCGCCATCCAGCGAGACATTCGCTCCGCCGTCATTGCACTGAATCATGTACTGCGAGTTCTTCGGATTGATCCAGAGATCGTGATGGTCGCCGTGCGGCGCGGGCGAAGGGCGAAAGCTCTTGCCGCCGTCCACGCTCTTGAACCAGCCCTCGTTGCCGATGAAGACCAGGTTGGCATCGTTCGGATCCACGCCCAGCGTCGTGTAATAGAACGGTCGCGTGATCAGGTTGCCCGAGCCGTTCACCAGCGCCCACGTGGCGCCCGCATCCTCGGAGCGGTACAGCCCGCTGCCCGGCTTGGCTTCGATCAGCGCGTAGATACGATTCGGCGACGCGGCGGAGATCGCCACGTTGCTGCGCCCGAAGAGTTCGTGCGGCAGTCCGTTCGCCAGCTTCGTCCACGTCTCGCCCGCATCCGTGCTCTTGTAGATGCCGCCTTCCAGCGCGCCCGAAATGATCGTCCAAGGCTTGCGCTGCCCGTGCCACATGCTCGCGAACAACACGTTGGGCGAGCCCGGTTGCAGTTCCAGATCCGCCGCGCCCGCGCTCTCGGAGATGAACAGCACCTTCTTCCAGTTCCTGCCGCCGTCGATCGATTTATAGATGCCGCGCTCCTTGCTGTCCACGAACGGATTGCCCAGCGCCGCCACCCACACAATGTCCGGATTGGTCGGGTGCACCCGCACCGTCGAGATCTGCCCAACATCGCGCAAGCCCGAGAAGCTCCACGTCTTGCCCGCGTCCGTCGATTTGTACATGCCGCGTCCAATCGACACGTTGCTGCGGATCTTCGACGAGCCGGTGCCCACGTAAATCACGTCCGGATTCGAGGGCGCCACTTCCACCGCGCCCATCGAGCCGAGCGGGATCTGTCCGTCCGAGAGATTCACCCAGTTGTGCCCCGCGTCCACCGTCTTCCACACGCCGCCGCCGGTCGACCCCATGTAGAACGTGAAGGGCTGCGAAGCCACCCCGGTCACCGCCGTGACGCGCCCGCCGCGCTCGGGACCGATCATCCGGTATTTCAGCCCGGACCACAATGCCGGATTGACGTCCGCCCCAAAACACGAAACAATCGAGAGCGCCAAACCGGCGCAGCGCAAGGTTTTCCTGATTAGCATCTTCGTCATAAGGTACCATCCCCGTAGGAGCCTCAGGGGAGTGGTCAAAACTTGTGCCGGACCACTACACTGGAAATAGATGGATCGGATCGGCCGTTATAAGATCGTGAGGGAATTGGGGCGCGGCGCCATGGGCGTGGTCTACCATGCGATCGATCCCAACATCGGCCGCCCCGTCGCCATCAAAACCATCTATTTCGGCGGCAACCGCAAGCCCGAAGACCAGAACCGGATGCGCGAGCGCCTCTTCCGCGAAGCCCGCTCCGCCGGCATGCTCTCCCACCCCGGCATCGTCACCATCTACGACGTGGAACAGCAGGGCGAACTCGCCTACATCGCCATGGAATTCGTCGATGGCCCCACGCTCGATCAGGTCCTCGGCGAACCAGACCCGCCGCCGCAGGAGCAGCTCTTCAGCATCCTCGGGCAGACCGCCGTGGCGCTCGATTACGCTCACTCCAAAGGCATCGTCCACCGCGATATCAAGCCCGCCAACATCATGCTGGCTGCGGACGGCACTTCCAAGATCGCCGATTTCGGCATCGCCAAGATCGCCGAGGCGGAGAACCTGACAGTCACCGGCTCCATCGTCGGCACGCCCCATTACATGTCGCCCGAGCAGGTGCAGGGCTTGCAGGTCGATGGACGCAGCGATCAGTTTTCGCTCGCCGTGATCGCCTTCGAGATGCTCACCGGCGAGAAGCCCTTCACCGGCGAGCACCTCACCACCGTCGTCTACAAGATCGTCGCGGAAGAGCCCATCGCCGCCCACCGCCTCAACGCCACGCTCAGCGCCGCCATCGAAAACGTCCTGCGCAAAGCCCTGGCGAAGAAGCCCGATGCGCGCTACCGCACCTGCCAGGAATTCATCGAGGCGCTCGAAAAGGCCTGCTCCATCAGCAAAGGCTGGCGGCTGATGCCGCGCGGTTCCATGTTGAACGAGCCCACCCTCGCCGCCGCCTCGCCACTCGCTCCCGCCCCTTCTTCCGCCGCGGCCTCCTCCGCCCTGCCGCCTCCGCGCCGCCCCGCGCGCCGCACCGAAGCCACCGCGACCGCCACCGCCGGCAGCGGCAAGAAGAGCCACTTCCTCTCCTTCCT
>CAIRBY010000069.1 GCA_903876865.1 uncultured Acidobacteriia bacterium | reverse complement strand
GGGCAGGCGTTTCCGCCTGCCAACTCTTCGGGCGTGGGGTTGGCAGGCGGAACCGCCTGCCCTACTTCGCTACTTCGCGGGGGTGAAGACGATGCAGACCGGCGCGAAGGCCTGGATCGGGGCGCCGGCGGGCGTCAGCTTTCCAGTCTTCGGGTCGATGGCGAACTGCACGATGCTATCGGAATCCTGATTGGCGGCGAACAGGCACCTGCCCGTGGGATCGATGGCGAAACTGCGCGGGGTCTTGCCCTGGGTCGGGGTGCGGTCCACCGCGGTCAGCGTGCCCTTGGCGGGATCGACGGCAAAGACGGAGATGGCATCCACGCCGCGCGTGGAGGCATAGACGAACTTACCGGTGGGATGGATGGCGATTTCCGCGCCGCTGCGGGTGCCCTGGAAATCCGCTGGGACGGTGCTCAGCGTCTGCAGCTCCTCGAATTTTCCCGGGGAGTAGCGGAAGGCGACAACGCTGGCGGTCATCTCCGTCATCAGGTAGGCGAAGTGGCCGCGGGGATCAAACACCATGTGGCGCGGGCCGGAACCCGGTGTGATCTTAGTAAAGGGCGGAACGGCGGGCTTGAGTCCGGCGGTGGTGTAGTGGAGGATCTGGTCGAGGCCGAGGTCCAGGACAAAGGCGGTCTTGCCATCGGGCGAGTAGACGGCGTCGTGAGCGTGGGGTCCCTTTTGGCGCTGCGGATCGACAGACGATCCCTTGTGCTGCGCGAACGTTGAGGCATCGCCGAGCGTGCCATCGGCGTGGATGGGATATTCGGCAGTGCTGCCGCCGCCGTAATTGGCGACGACCAGCCACTTGCCGGTGGGATCGATGGCGAGGTGGCAGGGGCCATCGCCTTGCGAGGAGACCTGATTGAGCAGGTGCAACTGCCCGGTCGCGGCATCCAGAGAGAAGGCGCTGACAGCGCCGGCCTTCTTCCCTTCAAAGGTGGAAACCTCGTTGACGGCGTAGAGAAATTTGCGGTTGGGGTGGATAGCGAGGAAGGAAGGGGACTGGCTTTCGCCGACGAGGCCGAGCGGCGTCATCTTACCGGTGGCGGGAGAGAGGCGCCACGCATAGATACCCTTACTCTGGTTGGGTTTGGTGTAAGTGCCGACGAAGGCGAGGATGTCGCCTTTGGCCGGTTGAGCCGGAAGGAGAGCGGCAAGAAGGGCCGCGGAAGCTAGCAGTTTCACAGTGAGTTTCATACGCGCATCTGTAGGATAGCGCCAACCTCAACTTCCGTGATGCGCCCGATAGATTCTTTTTGTGACCGGGAACCTGCGTGCTCTGCCATACTGGCCGTGATGTCGGTTCCAGGCCCGAATAGCCGCGCGAAAATCTCGCTTCACGTCTTCCTGCGACTGACTGCGATGGATGTCTGTTGCGGACCTCCCCGGGCGGCATCTCGGACGGCATAGCCTCCGCGCGTCCCTGTGTCCAACAGGCAGTTGTCCGCCGGCGGCACCGATCGGCGTTTACACCACAACGAAAAGAGACTCAATGAGCGATACGCCCATTCTATGGGAGGAGACTGTCCAGGGCGGGGCCTCCTGGTCCCACGTCCTGAAGCGCGGCACGGCGCTCGGCATCACGGATGTCGAAGGCGGCGCCAATGTGGGCGCGATGTTCTACAACTTCGAGTGTCCGGTGGAGCGCTACAACATGGCGGACACGCTGAAGGCGCAGCATATCGCGCGGCTCACGGAAGGCTTCGTGCTGTATTCGGATATGGGGCGCGTGCTGTGCTCCGTGACCCGCGATACGGCGGGGTGGCACGATCCGCTGGGCGGCTGCTCGAACGCGGCCATAGTCGAGGCGAAATACGGCGTGGGGCGCTACCAGGAATGCCGCAACGATTCGCACAAGAACGGGCTCGACAGCTTTCTGGTGGAGATCGGCAAGTGGGGATTGGGGCCGCGCGACCTGATGCCGAACGTGAACTTCTTCAGCAAGGTCGTGGTGGGCGATGACGGCGGGATGCGCTTCGCAGCGGGGAACTCCGCGCCCGGCGCAACCGTTGAACTGCGCGCGGAGATGAATGTGCTGGTGGTGCTGAACACGTGCCAGCATCCGCTGGACCCGGCGCCGAAATACGCGCCGAAGCCCGTGCTGCTGACGGTGAAACGCGTAGAGGCTCCCGGTCCGCAGGATTCCTGCCGGGTATCGCGCGCGGAAAACGGACGCGGCTTCACGTTGACGGAACGGTATTTCCTCTAGGGGCCAGGCATGAGCGGAATTCGAATCGTAGAGAGCAGATTGAAGGCGGAAGACGCGGTGTACAGTGCGGAGATCGCGGCGGGCGACCCGTGGTTCCACGAGATCCGCAAAGGGCAGGTCTTCCGGATTGTGGACCTGCGCGGCAATCAGGCGGTGGACACGCTGTTTTACAACGCGCACAATTACGCCGACCGGTACAGCGCGCAGGATACGATCCGCGCGCAGAGCAACATCTACCTGACCACGGGGACCACGCTCTTCTCCACGCGCGGCACGGCGCTCCTCACCGTCACGGCGGATACGTGCGGGCGGCACGATACGCTGGGCGGCGCCTGCGCCAATGAGAGCAACATGGTGCGCTATGCGATCGAGAAGCGCCACATGCACGCCTGCCGCAGCAGTTTCCTTAAGGGCGCGCTGGATTGGGGCCATGGCATGGAGAAGCGCGACATCACCTGCAACATCAACTTCTTCATGAACGTGCCGGTCACGCCGGAGGGCAGACTGACGTTCGAGGACGGCATCTCCGAGCCGGGCAAATACGTGGAACTGCGCGCGGAAACGGATGTGCTGGCCGCGATCAGCAACTGCCCGCAATTGAATAACCCCTGCAACGCGTATGACCCGACACCGGTGCAGGTGCTGATCTGGAACGCTCCCGATCCGCAACTTCAGGCGCAGTGATGTTTGGCAAGGTACTGATCGCGAATCGCGGCGCCATTGCCTGCCGCATCATCCGCACGCTGAAGCGCATGGGCGTGGGGAGCGTGGCCGTCTATTCGGCGGCGGACCGGCATTCGCTGCATGTGCGCGAGGCGGACGAAGCGGTGGAGATCGGTCCCGCGGCGGC
>CAIRBY010000068.1 GCA_903876865.1 uncultured Acidobacteriia bacterium | reverse complement strand
CCACCCACTGCACCGCCACCCACTGCACCGCCACCCACTGCACCGCCACCCACTGCACCGCCACCCACTGCACCGCCACCCACTGCACCGCCACTCGCCGCGGCGCCGCCCGTCGCACTGCCACTCGTCACGCCGCCACTGGGCGCATCCCCATTCCTCGCGCGGGCACCGATCGCGATGGCGCTTACCGCGCGGCCGTGCAGCGCGCCACCAGCCATCGCGCCGTCACGCCCCGCGCGGACTGATGGCGTACCACGGGCCGATGCAGCCAGGTAGAGAGCCACCGGCAGCAGCAGTTCCACCCACGCGGCAAACTGATTGCGATTCACGAACGGACCCATCACGTGGTCCTGGTAGCCGCTCGGGAAAAGCCAGAAGATGGCGCCGCCGGACCCGGCATTCTGCACCACCGCGAGCACGGCCACTCCCACGCCGGCGCCGGCAATCGCGCGCAGGAAGAAAGAGCGAGCGCGCTCCTCTCGCAGGCTCGCTTCGGCCAGCAGAAAGGCGGTGAGGAACGTGATCCAGTTGAGCAGTTGCACCCATGTGCCGCCGCGATCCACGGTCGCGCCGGACTCCAGTTGCAGCAAGGGCCACATCGCCAGCAGAGCGCAGGCGGCGCCGGCGCGGGAGGGCCTCCAGCGTCCCGGCAGGCACAACTGCCGGCCCGCCAGCAGGAAGATCCCGCACTGCACCGCGCTCCACGCCCACCGTTCGGGAACCCACAACGTGAGCACCCCGAAACACAGCAGCGCGGCCAGGCACAGAGCGTCCGAAACCCCAGCGCCCCTCATGGCACAGCCTCCAGGCACAGGTGGGCAATCGTGACCGCGCCCTCGATTCGCACCGCTCCGGGCGGACGCCGGTAGAGCAACCGGATCCGTCCCGCCTCCTGCGTCGCGGTAAACGTCAAGACCCCGGGCGACGCGACCTCCCCGGCGCTGCCCGGCGCCTCGGCCACAATGCTCCGAACCGCATCAGTATCGGGTGCGGACGCGGCGTAGCTCAGGCGGTAGCGCGTCCCTGGCAGCAGGCTCACAAACTGCCAGGCCAGCGCACAGGCTTCGGGCTGATGTCCGTTGAAGGCCACGCGCAACCGCCCCGGCTCGGCCGTCACGCTCGCACCGGGCTGTGCGGTGAGCCGCCAATCGAAGCCCACGCCGCTCGGCGCGTGCCAGAGTTCGCCGTTGGTCAACAAGGTGGGTGGGGAGTGAGCGTCCGCCCCCGGCAACAGACCGCGCCGGCAGAGTGTATTCCAGACCTCTTTTGGCGCTCTGGCCTGCCCATGGACGAGCCCAGCCTCGCAGTACCGGATCAGGTGGGGAGCCTCGGCGGCCGTGGCCGTCTCCGCCATCTGCTGCGCGAGCCGCCCCGCCGCCTGCCAGCGCTCCCGCTCCGCCAGGTATGCCAGATACTGGCTTCTGGCAGGACGCCCCGGCGGCAGCACCTCGCGGCTCAGCCACTCACCCTCCGGCCGCAGGCGCCAGCAGAGATCCCACACCGGCGCGCACTGCGCCGGACAGGCCTCCAAGGCCGCGCGGGCCCACTCCCAGTACTCCGCTTCCCGCTCGCGCCGGAAGTAGAACTGCGCCAGCGCGTAGCGCGGCTGGTAGAGCCGGCTGCGCGCCGCGGCCTCGCGCAGGCTGCGCTCGGCCAGTGCGAATTCGCCCGTGAGTTCGGCACGCTGGCCCAGCCGCAACAGCCGGTCCGCGTTCTCCGGATCGAGTTGCCGGGCACGGTGCAGATCGGAAAGCGGCTCCTGCCCCAGGGCTTCGCGCAGGTCCGCCAGGCGCTCGCGCAACGGGGCAAGCGCAGGCGCCAGCGCAACCGCCTGCTCGCGCACAGGCAGAGTCGCACCCCGGGAGAGGTGGTCCGCAAAGGCCAGGCGCACCGCCCAATAGGAGGAGAGCGCCAGCACCGCAAGCGCAAGCCCGCGCGCGAACGCTGCGGTGGTGCGCGGCATGGAGGCGGATTGGCGGGACACGGGAAGCTCCGGTTAGAGGATCGGCAGCGCGGCCCCAAAACATTAGGCCGTTTATTTTCGTCCCGGCCTAAAGCCCCCGCCAGATTCTGCCGATATAGCACTTGTACTGGCAGATATGTCCACGGAGGTTTCCATGTTTCGAACGCTCTTGCGAGTAGCGGGAATTGCACTCGCGATCGGATCTCTTGCAATGCTTTCGGCTTCCGGCAGCGCGATTGGCATGGCCGTCGCCAACGGCAGCTTTCAGGTAGACCATGCCGCTGTGTATGGAAATGGCACTCTCTTCGACGGGAGTCTGATTGAAACCTGGACCGCGGCGTCGGAGTTGCGTCTGAACGGCGGGGCACAATTGCGCCTCGGGGGAGAATCGCGCGCCACAGTCTATCAGCGTCATCTGGTGCTGGAACAGGGACTGGGCGAGATGACGGCTCCAGCGGGGTTTCAGGTAGATGCCCGTTCGCTGCACATCTGGGCGGATTCCGGCTCGGTGGCGCGGGTTCAGGTGGATGCCGGCACGCGGGTGATGGTTTCGGCCGTGCGCGGGTCCTTGCGCGTGACCAATGCGGGCGGCGTACTGGTAGCGAGCATGGCAACGGGCGGGAACATGACGTTCGAGCCCCAGGCCGCGGGAGAAGCGGCGCCGACTCACGCGTCCGGTTGTGTACTGGAGAAGGCGGGCAAGTTCATCCTGGCGGAGCGGACCACCAACATCATTCTGGAGTTGCAGGGTAAAGACGTAGCCGCCCAGATCGGCAACCAGGTGGACGTAACCGGAAAGGCGGAGACCACCACTTCGGGCACGCAGGTCGTACACGTCGCCACATTGAAGCTCGTGAGTAAAGGAGGGTGCGCTTCCATCGCGAAGAAACTGGGCGCGGTCACGGTCGCAACTGGCGCCGGCGCAGCCGGAGCAGCAGGTGCGGCCGGGGCAGCGGGAACGGCGGGAGCCGGTGGAGCCGCCGCCGGAGCGGCCGGAGCAGCCGGAGCGGCCACCGCGGCAGCGGGAATCGGCGCAACGACCATCGCTGTCGTGGGCGGTGTCGCCGCGGCTGCAACCGTCGGCGGACTCGCAGCGGTCGGCAGCCTGCCTGGACAAAGCGGCTCCAGCAATGCCAGTCGCTAGTAAGCAGACGGGCAGCTAGCACACGGACTCGCAGCGGCGCTTTTTCGGAAAGTTTTTCGCATGGTGTCCTCCTCTGCTATTGGCCCCGGGAGATCTTCCGGGGCCATTTTTTTTCGCAGAGCGCCGTCGCCCCGCCAAGAGGCGCCAAACGCAACCGCGACCGCGAGGGAGTGTTCCTGCAACACAGGCCCGCAAAGCTGCATCAAGCACACGGTGGGGCAGGCGGTTTCGCCCAATGTCGCTTAAATAAGCCTCGGCACCGAATTGCGCCGGACCTGGTGGGGCGGACGCCCTCGTCCGCGCGGGACCCCCTGGTCCCGCTCTTCCAACGAAGAATCAGATGCCTGCGACGAAAGGCCGACGAGGGCGTCAGCCGCGATTGTCAGACACGGTCCAGGGGGACCGCCCCACGAAAGGCCAGGACACCTGTAAATTGGCTCATTTAAGTGGCATTGGGCGGTTTCGCCTGCCGGCGTTTTCGTATACGGCGTCATCCATCCCACCCCGGCACTCCGAGGAGTTGGCAGGCGGAACCGCCTACCCTACACACCTACGTCGGATGTGGAACGATGGGTGGCCGTAAGCACGGCCTTCGATCCGTGCCGTTACACCAGAACCGTAAACGTGGATTCGGTGCGCTCGACCGGACGGTACAATGTGTCGCGCTCCACCGGCACCCGGCCCGCAGCCCGGATCAGGTGCAACAGCTCACCGCGCCGCAGACCCTGCGCGGTGGTGGCTCCGGCATCGTGATAAATCCGTTCTTCCACAATCGTGCCGTCCAGATCGTCGGCGCCGAATTTCAGCGCGATCTGCGCCATGCGCGGCGTCATCATCACCCAGTACGCCTTGATGTGCGGAATGTTGTCCAGCATCAGGCGGGCCACCGCGATGTTCTTGATGTCGGTAAAGCCCGTAGTCTTCGGAATGTGCTGCAGCGGCGTGTTCTCCGGATGGAAGGCCAGCGGAATGTAAGTCACGAAGCCGTGCGTCTCATCCTGCAGGGTGCGCAGCCGCACCAGATGGTCCGCGCGGTCCTCGTCGTTTTCCAGGTGCCCGTACAGCATCGTGCAGTTGGAGTGCAACCCTAACTGATGCGCAATCCGCGCCGTTTCCAGCCACTCGTTGCCATCGATCTTGTGGTCGCAAATGATGCGCCGCACGCGCTCGTTGAAGATCTCCGCTCCGCCGCCGGGCATGGAATCCATTCCGGCATCGCGCAACCGCTCCAGCGTCTCCCGGATCGTGATCTTGCCGCGCCGCGCCAGAAACGCCACTTCCACCATCGTGAAAGCCTTCAAATGCACCTTCGGGAAACGCAACTTCAGGCCGCGCAGCATCTCGCAGAACCAGTCCAGCGTCAGTTCCGGATGCAAGCCGCCGACGATGTGAAATTCGGTGACCGCTTCGCTATACCCCTCGCCGGCCTTGTGCCAGATCTCTTCCAGGGACATCGTGTACGCTTTGGGATCGCGCGCTTTTTTCCCGAAGGCGCACAGCCGGCAACTCGCCACGCAGACATCGGTCGGGTTAATGTGGCGGTTGACGTTGAAGTAGGTCGTGTCGCCGTGCAGTCGCTCCCTCACCAGGTTGGCCATGTAACCCAGGGCGAGAATATCGCTGGTTTCGAAGAGCTGCACTCCGTCTTCAAAGGAGAGCCGTTCACCGGCTTCCACTTTGGCGCGAATCGGGATCAGACGGGAATCGTCAAAGACAACTTGCATGGTTTCAGGCACCCGGTTTGAGGAAGAAAATATCAGCGGCCCAGAAAATTAAGAATAACACGCTGACATATCCGTTCATGGTGAAGAAGGCCGCGTTCACACGCGAGAGGTCGTTGGGTTTGACCAGCGAATGCTCGTAGAGCAGCAGCGCCAGAACCGCCGCCACTCCCGCCAGCGCGAACCCGCCCAGATGCAGCGAATAGACCAGCGCCAGCAGCGCGAGGATCATGCAGACGTGCATGCCCTGCGCAATCCGCAGCGCGCGCGCGATCCCGCACACGCGCGGCACGCTGAACAGGCCCTCGCCCCGATCGAATTCGTAATCCTGGCAGGAGTAGATCACGTCGAAACCGGCGGTCCAGAAGGTGACCGCCGCGGTCAGCCAGAGAATCCGCGGATCGAGCGAACCCCGCACCGCAATCCACGCGGCCGCGGGTGCGATCCCCAGTGAAAAGCCCAGCACCAGGTGCGAGAACGAGGTAAACCGCTTGGTGAACGAGTAAAAGAAAACGATCCCCAGCGCCAGCGGCGAGAGTGCCAGGCAAAGTGGATTGAGTTCCAGCGCGGCCAGGAAAAAGATGCCGGCCGTGGCTGCCACAAACACCCACGCGAAGCCGCTGCTGAGCATCCCCGCCGGCAAATGGCGCGTGCTGGTGCGCGGATTGCGCGCGTCGATGCGCCGGTCCACCAGGCGGTTGAAGGCCATCGCCGCGCTCCTCGCGCCCACCATCGCGACCACGATCCACAGCAACTTCAGCCCCAGCCCCTCCACTGCATAGCCGCTCTCGCGAAAGGCCAGCAGCGCGCCGGTCAGCGCGAACGGCAGGGCGAAAACCGAGTGCTCGAACTTGATCATATCGAGCGTCAGACGCAGGCGTTTCCACATCATTGGCGTAGTCGTTTCCAAATCATTGGCTCAGGCGTTTCCCATCCATGTGCGTAAACACGATCCGATTCCGTTGAGTGCGTTTCTTTCCATTTTACCGTCAAGCCCGGCCGTGTTACAGTGATGCGAACGGATTCGTGAACATGCTGGAAGCTTTCGCGCTATCAGACAAGGGCTGTGTCAGAAGTAACAATGAAGATTATTGCCTGATCGATGCCGAGCGCGGGCTGTTCGTGCTCGCCGACGGCATGGGCGGTGCCAAGGCGGGCGAATGCGCCTCGCGCCTCGCCGTGGAAACCGTAGCGGAGACCGTGCTGGCCACCGAGGAACGCGATTCGCGCCTCCTCATCCGCGCCACCGAAGAAGCCAACCGCCGCGTCCTCGAAGCGGCCCACAGCGATCCCAGCCTGGAAGGCATGGGTACCACCCTGGTCGCAGCGCTCGAAATCGGCGCCGAACTGGCCATCGCCAGCGTGGGCGATAGCCGCGCTTACCTGCTGGACGAGCGCGGCCTGCACGTCATCACCGACGATCAGACCTGGGTCAACGAAGTCGGCCGTCCGCTCGGCCTCGATGAAGAGAGCCTGCGCCACCATCCCATGCGCCACGTCTTGACCATGGCCATCGGCGCCAGCGCCCCGCTCACCATCAACCACTACCGCGTGCCCCTGGCCTCCGGCAACCTGGTGCTGATCTGCAGCGACGGCCTGCACGGCGTGCTCGAAGCGCCCCACATGGAGCAGATTCTCAGCGGCGTACGCACTGGCGCCACCCTCGAAGCAAGCTGCCTCGCCCTCATCGATGCCGCCAAGCAGGCGGGCGGTCCCGATAACGTCACCACCGTCCTGATGAGAAAAACCGGATAATTCCCAGGAATACCTCCACTATCTCCCTTAAGGGGGATGTGGCAGTGATTTCGACGCGACTCATCGCCGGTCTGCTGCTGGCAATCGCAGCTTGGGCACAGGTCGCCATTCTGCAAGTCCGCGTCGTGGAAGGTGAAGGGGCCGTGCACGTCCCCGGAGCCCGCAGTTCCCGCCCCCTAACAGTAGAGATTACCGATGAGACCGGGAAACCGGTGCCCGGCGCTGCCGTGAGTTTCCACCTGCCCGAGGATGGCGCCAGCGGCACGTTCGTCAATGGCCTGCGCACGGAAGTGGCGATCACGGATACCCACGGACGCGCCACCCTGCACGGCCTGCAGGTCAACCGCGTGCCCGGCCGTTTCCAGATCCGGATCCTCGCCTCCAAAGAGCAGGCCCGCGCTGGAACCGTTTCTTTTCAATACGTTGCCGAACCAAAAAGCGGCGCCGCAACGCCCGCCTCAAGCCCCAAAGCCTCCTCGCCAGGCAGCGCCCTCAACCGCAAGTGGCTGTGGGCCGCTCTCGCCGTGGCGGGCGGAGCGGCAGCCGCACTCGCCGCCCCGCACGGATCTTCCGCCACGAACAGTGCCGCGATCTCTGCCGCCGCGATCTCTGCCGCCGCGGTCCCACCGCCCGTGGTCGCTCCCTCCGTCAGCATCGGCGCGCCGACTATCACCGTGGGGAGGCCGTGATGCGGAAAACAGCGCCGAAACTGGCCGCCCTCCTCCTCGCCGGGCTCTGGGCGCCTTCCCTCGGCCGCGCGCAACTCACTTTGAATGTGGTGGATAGCATGGGCGAACAGCCCGCGCCGGGGGTCTACGACCTGGGCCGCATCTACGCCGGCGAAACCGCGACGGCGCTGCTGCGACTGCGCAACCCCTCCGCTGCGCCGGTCACGGTCACGCTGCTCTCGGTAGCGGGCGTGGGATTCTCGCTCTCCGGTCCCGCCCTGCCCACCGGTCTCGCTCCCGGAGACTCGCTCGATTTCACCGTTACCTTCCGTTCCACCGATCTGGGAACGTATAGCGCCGTGCTGCGCGCCACCGGAATTGCCATCCTGCTCACGGCAACCGTCGCCCCCAGCCTCACGTATAGCGTTGCTAACAATGGGGGAATGCTCCCGCTGGACACGCTGGATTTCGGTTCGATCGTGCGGGGAGCCAGCGCGGTCCGGCGCATCCTGATTCAGAACGCCACCCCGCTAAACCTCAACGTTCCCGCGATCAGCGTAAAAGGTAACGCCTTTTCCCTCACGGGACCGCCGCCCGCCGGCGTGCTGCTCGCCCCGCAGCAGGGTACGGAATTCTCGGTTACCTTTGCCCCGCCCTCAGCCGGCGCCTATACCGGCACCCTCACCCTCGGCGACCGCAACTACGCAATTGCAGGCTTGGCCACCGACCCGCCCCTGCCGAAGCCCATCGCATCCCTCTCCCTCGCGCAGGCGGTGAGCCTGCAGCAGGGCACGCTCGTGATTCGTTTCGAGTCCCCGTCCCAGAGCAGTGGCTCCGGCACGGCAACGCTGGATTTTCAGGGCCCGCCGGACCCCTCCATCGCCTTCGCTTCAGGAGGGCGCTCCGCCACCTTCCCCATCGCCCCGGGCGATCAGCAGGTACTGCTCCCCTTCCAGACCGGGACCACGGCGGGCCTACTGACGTTTACGGTGCAGATGGGCGGCTTCACCACCCGGCAAAGCCTGGAAATACTCGCCGCCGCACCAGGCGTAACCAGCGTGCAAGGGGTCCGCGCCGCCGGATCGCTTCAAGTCTCGATCACCGGCTTCGACAACACGCGGAGCCTCTCCACGCTGGCTTTCACCTTCCTCGATGCCGCCGGCAACCCGCTCGCGCCCGGCGCCATCGGCAGCAACGTAGCCGCGGCGTTTTCCAGCTACTTCAACGCCTCCAGCCTGGGAGGAGTGTTCCTGCTGAACGCCACCTTCCCGGTGACAGGCGACGCGCTGCAAGTGGCCGCCTGCGAGGTCGGCCTGACGAATTCGGCAGGCACGGCCAAGGCAAAGCGGATCGTGTTTTAGCCGTCTACGCGTCTTGTTCCAACGGACTACGCGTCCTGTTCCAACGGACTACGCGTCCTGTTCCAACGGACT
>CAIRBY010000067.1 GCA_903876865.1 uncultured Acidobacteriia bacterium | reverse complement strand
GCGCACCAGTTGGTCGTTCGCCATCACCCCATCGGAGTTGATCCCGGTGACACGCACGTCCCACGCCATCCGCACACCGGCGGCGGCCGCCTGCTCCACCATCAACTGATGCAGCGCCGTGCGGCGCAGCCCGAGCCCGTGGCCTTGGGGAAACTCCGCCTGCACGTGCGAATCGCGGTGGCAGAACCGTATGCCGTGAAACGGCTGTCCGCCCGCGGCGTCCAGATCCAGCCCGAGCGAACGCGCGGCTGCCAGGCCATCCGGCATGATGCCTTCGCCGCAGGCTTTATCGATCGGCGGAATGGAACTATCGGCCATGGTCACATCCAGTCCGCGACGGCGCGCGGCCAGTGCGGCGGCCAGACCTGCAGGTCCGCCACCGATGACGAAGACTTCCGTGGAATTGGGTAACCGGCTGTTCATTCGATGAAATTCCAACACTACACGTTGACAACGCGGCGGGCCAGGCCGAGAGCCTCGCTCCAGAACGAGCCCGAGTGGTGCGCCAGATCGACCACATCGCGGATTGCCGTGACAAATTCCTGCAACTGCTCTTCGGTGACGATCAACGGCGGCGCGACTTTCAACACCATGAAGTTGTTGCCGCAGATCTGGGTGAGAATTCCCTTGTCGCGGAAGAGGCGCATCACCAGAATCTGTCCGAACATACCGGGGTGAATGGCCTTGAAGGCTTCAAACGGCACACGCAGGCGGAACTGTTTGGGCGCGGTGAACTGAATCCCGCCCAACATTCCAAGGCCGCGCACGGCCTCCACCATTTCATAGGGCGCCAGCGCTTCGGCCAGTTGCTGGCGCAAGCGCGCACCCATCATTGCTCCGCGTTCGCCCAGATGATCCTGTTCCAATACGTCGAGCGCAGCCAAGCCGGCACGCATCGCAAGGGAGTTCTCTCCGAACGTGGATGCGTGCACAATCGCACGGTGCAGCGAACTGAAGACGGAGTTGGAGATCTCTTCGCTCATCAGCACCGCGCCTACCGGCATCAAGCCGCCGGAGAGCGCCTTTGCCAGCACCACCATATCCGGCTCCACACCGAAACGGTGCGCGGCCAGAAAGGGACCGGTGCGATACATGCCGGTCTGCACTTCATCCAGCACGAACAGCGTCCCGTAGCGCCGGCACAAATCCTGCACACCTTTCAGATAGCCCTCGTCGGGAACCTTCACTCCGGCTTCGGATTGCACCGGCTCCACGATGAACATCGCGAACTTCCTGGTTTGCAGGTGATGCTCAAGCGCCCCCAGATCGTTGAACGGGATGCATTGCGTACCCGGCAGCAGCGGACCGAAACCGTCGCGCCAGTAGGCATCGTTCATCAGCGACAGTGCGCCGCACGTGAGCCCGTGGAAGGCGCCTTCGGCATGCAGCATGCCGCTTCTTCCCGTGAAGGCGCGCGAGAACTTGATCGCCGTTTCCACGCCCTCGGCGCCGGAACTGGTGAAATACACGCGCTTGAGCTTGCCGCCGGCGCGTTCCACCAGGCGATGCGCCAGTTCCGCGGCCAGGTGCGGAATGTGGCTCTGCAACATCCCCGGTCCGGAGCGATCCAACTCCTCGCGCAGCGCGGCGATGATCGCCGGATGATTGTGCCCCGCATTGTGCACGCAGTAACCCGAGAGAAAATCCAGGATGCGGCGCCCGTCGGCGGTGAATAATTCCGTGCCCGAACAGCGCTCGTACTGAGCGTTCATCTGCAGAACGTTGAGCAGTTTGACCCACTGCGGATTCACGTTTTCCGCGTACACGCGGTCGATCGAAGGTATAGTTGTGGCCGCCATCGCACTCTCTGGGGTGGTCTGCATATCTCTACGGATGCAATTCCCCCGCCGTTACGGCCCTATTGAGCTATACGGCTGCTAAGTTCCAGTTTTATATCGCTTTGCTGGGCACGACTCGGGCCCGGGAATACCGCTGCGGAGCCCGCACGCGGCAAATTGCCACCGCCCGGTGACGCGAGAGGTGGCAGAGTTACCTTAGCGCGTGGATTCGCGCGCGATCAGGATCGGGTCGATCAGGACGGTCTTGATCGGACGTTTGCGCTTGGCGCCAATCGCCCGAATCAGCATATCGGCCGCCTGTTGTCCGATCGCAGTGCTGCTCTGATCGATGGTGGAGAGCGGGACGCGCAGCAGGTCCGAGTAATGCACGTTGCCCACACCGATGACCTTGATCTCGTCCGGGATGCGGATGCCGGCTTCCAGAATGGCCTTCATCGCGCCGGCCGCGGTGGGATCGTTGTAGCCGAAAATCGCATCGGGGCGCGGATCGAGCGCAAGCAACTGCTGCGCCGCGCGGTAACCGCTGGCGTCATCGGTCGCGGCGATCACGTACGAATCTGGCACCACCAGTCCGGCGGCCCGCAGCGCCGCACGGTAGCCTTTGGCTCGCCCAACCCCGGGCGTGAGCGGCGGTCCCGCGATGTGCGCAATGCGGCGGCAGCCTCGCTCGATCAGGTGATTAGTGGCCAGTCTGCCGATGGCATCGTCGTCCGCGCCCACGTACGGAGCGGAGGAAGCGGCGAAGTGACGGTCGATCAGCACGTAGGGAATCCCGCGAGCCTCGATGCGCTCGAACAGTCCCAGCGAAGAGGGCGGTTGCGCGGAGGCGAGCAGCAACCCATCCACCTGACGCCCCATCAGTCGCTCGACCTCGCTCGCTTCCAGTTCGCAATCTTCTTCCGAGTTGCAGATCACCACGTCGTAGCCCAATGGGCGAATCGTGGCCGAAACTCCTTTTGCAATCTCCGCGAAGAAGGAGTGCATCAGGTCCGGGACGATCAGACCGATCATGAAGGTGCGCCGCGCCGCTAGACTTCGCGCCACCCAATTCGGCTGGTAGTTGAGTTCCTTGATACGCGCCAACACGCGGCTGCGCGTCTCCGCGCCCACATCCGCACAGCCACGCACGACCTTGGAAACGGTCATCACGCTGACGTTCAGATCCTGCGCGATATCTTTTAGGCGAACGGGATTCGTGGGGGCGTTGGGCATGTTCAGAAGGAGCGATGAGCGTCGCCGTAACTGGCGCAGGCGTTCCGAAGGCGAGTATAACATTGCGGTAAGCACGTGGGCGGCTTGCGGGCACCTTTACGCCGCGTTGCAACCGCGCCTGCCTGGGCAAACTTGCGCCAAGCCCTTGGTGTTAACCGTGTTCTGGACTTATAGTATGGGGTTGATACAGACTACTGCCGGGACCACCAAGCTCGCCGCCCAGCCCCGGCTCTGCGCCGTTGCCATCGCCTGCAGTTCCGCCCTGCTCTTTGTGGTGCAGCCGGTGATGGCCAAAGCCCTGCTGCCCCGGTTTGGCGGCGCGGCCGGAGTGTGGGTCGCCTGCATGTTGTTTTTTCAGGTGGTGCTGCTGCTCGGCTACCTGTATTCCTTCTGCGTTACCCGCTATTGCAGCCCCCGCGCACAGGCCCTGATTCATCTGGCAGTGCTCGGCTTGAGCCTGAGCGCCCTGCCCCTGGGAGCGCGTGCGGAATCGATCGGCGGCAATCCGACGCTCGCGATTCTGCTGCAACTCGGGGCATCCGTCGGCCTGCCCTACTTCGCCCTCTCTACTACCAGTCCGCTGCTGCAATCGTGGCTCGCCAGGGAGCGCGGCGCCACCTTCCCATACCGTCTCTTCGCTCTGTCGAATGCGGCTTCGCTCGCCGCCCTGCTACTCTACCCGCTGGCGGTGGAACCGCTGCTCCCCACTCGCCTGCAGATGCTGTGGTGGAGCGGAGGCTACCTGGGGCTTGTCCTGTTGCTGGCACTGGCCGCGGTTGGAGTAGTGCGTCATGCGCCGGTGCCAGAGGCTCCGCTTCCCGGCACTGAGACACAGCGCCCGTGGCTGTGGATCGCGCTCGCAGCCTGCGCCTCCACCTTGTGGCTGGCTGTGACCAACTACCTCGGCCAGCTCGTCGCCGCCATGCCGTTCCTCTGGATCGCGCCGATGGTGGCCTACCTGCTCAGCTTCATCCTCTGCTTCGAAGCCGATGGCTGGTACCGCCCCCACTGGTTTCGCTGGCTGATGCCGGCAGCCTGGATCGCGATCTCTTCGCGCATGGCGCTGGAAGGCTCGGCCGGCGGATTGCAGTGGGAGATCCCCGTTTTCTGCGGCGCGCTGTTCGTCTGCTGCATGTTCTGCCACGGCGAACTGGCGCGCAGCAAACCCGCGCCCAAAGAAGGCCTGGCGTTCTTCTACCTGATGGTCGCGTCCGGCGGCGCGCTCGGCGGACTCTTCGTCGGGCTGGTAGCCCCGAACCTCTTCACCACGTTTCTGGAACTGCCTCTCGGCGTGACCGGCTCCATCTTCCTCGCGGTCTATTTCCTCTATGGCTACCATTCTCCCCGCCGCCTGCTCCGCCTCGGCCTGCTGACGGTCGCGGCCTTCGCGGTGAGCACGCAGTATCACGGGGACAATCGCATCACGCGCTCCCGCAGCTTCTACGGCGCGCTGCAGATTATGGACTCTGGCTCCGGCATCTCTGCCGTGCGCAAGCTGTATAGCGGCCGCACCATCCACGGGCTGGAGTTTCTCTCCCCTGCCCTGCGCCGCACCCCCACCACATATTACGGCGTGCATTCCGGTGTGGGACGCGTGCTCGGCGCTCCCCACAAAACCGCCCGCCGCATCGCCATTGTCGGCCTGGGCGCGGGCACCCTGGCCACCTACGGCCGCAGCGGCGATTTTCTCCGCTTTTATGAAATCAATCCCGCGGTCATCCGCACCGCCGCCGAGTCCTTCCACTTCCTCCGCGATTCCGCCGCCGCGACCGATGTCATTCCCGGCGATGGCCGCCTCACCCTTGCACGCGAACCGGCGCACTCCTTCGACTTCGTCGTGCTGGATGCCTTCTCGGATGACGCGATTCCAGTCCACCTCCTCACCCGGGAAGCCTTCCAGATGGATTTCGAGCGGCTGCGCCCGGGCGGTCTGCTGCTGGTACACCTGAGCAATCGCTATCTGGATTTGGGCGCGGAGGTCGAGGCACTGGCAGCGGCGCTCGGCAAGAGCGTCGTCCTCATCCACAGCACGCCCGACCCCCTGCAAGGGACCGAGCACGCGGATTGGGCGATTCTCTCCAACACCCCGGCTGGGCTCGACTTGTTGCGCCCGTATTCGCAGGCGCCTGCCACGCGCAAGGTCCGCACCTGGACCGACGAATACAGCAGCCTGTTCCAACTCTGGCGGTAGCGGCAGGCTCCCGCCTTCAATATCGGAAATGGACTAAACCTGAAATCCGGAGCTGGACTTTACTAGGTTCGAAAGCGCTTGCGACAAAAGAGGAGTGGGACCAAAGACCACGGACAAATCAGTTCCGCAGGAAGTCACCGCTCTGCTGTCTGGCGAGCGCCTGATTCTGCGTGAGACTTGACGAGCGGTGACGCCATTCGGCGGAGCCGCCGTCTTCCTCCCCTATTTGCGGCAGATCGGAGTGGTAGAGCAGGTCCGCCAGCACCTGCCCATTCGATGGAAGTCGCCGAACCACATCGAGCCAACCGCCACCTGGATCGCGTTTCTGATGACCGTCTTGGTTGGCGCCAAACGCTTCGCTCATGCAGGTTTGTTGCGCGGCGATCAGGCTCTGCATGTGC
>CAIRBY010000066.1 GCA_903876865.1 uncultured Acidobacteriia bacterium | reverse complement strand
GGCTTCCCCCGCCGCCCCGCTGAGCCACTGGAAGGTCACGTTTCAGGCTTATCTGCGCGATCAGCCGGATGCCCCCGCGCTCCTGCGCGAACACCTCACCCGGTTCGGCACCCACAGCAGCGCCGGCGCGGCACTCTACTTTTTGGGCCGCCAGTACGAACGCGCCGGCGATGCCGCCGTTGCCCGGGCCTGCTACCAGAAGCTCAATAGCGCGCTGGAAAATCACTACTACGCCATGCTGGCGCGTCAGCACCTGATGAGCCCGGCCGCGAAAGCCGCGCCTCCCGCCGAATTCTCCCGCTTCCTTTCCGGGATTCGTTTTGCCTCCCCCGCGCCGATTCCGACCGAGCCGACCGCGATTACGCAGAGCCGCATCGAGCGCTCGCGACTGCTCCGCAGTGCGGGACTAACGGACCTGGCCGATTCCGAACTGCGCTATGGCGCGCGCACGGATTGCCAGTCGCCGCTGATCGGCCTGGAACTGGCCGCCGCCGCCGAGGCTCCGCACCAGGCCATGCGCATCATGAAGAGCCTGAGCCCGGAGTATCTCAGCCTCTCCACCCCCGCCGCGCCGCGCAAATTCTGGGAACTGCTCTTCCCCATGCCGTGGCGCGAAGATCTGTTGCAGACCGCCGCGCAGAGGGAACTCGATCCCTACCTGCTGGCGGGCTTGATTCGCCAGGAATCGGAGTTCAACCCTAAGGCCGTCTCCCACGCTAAAGCCTACGGGCTGACGCAGGTCCGCCCCGGCACCGGACGCCAGTACGCGCGCAAAGCCGGCGTCCCGCGCTTCACTACGGCGGCGCTCTACCAACCCGCGATCAATCTCAAAATCGGCAGCCAGATCCTGCGCTCCATGCTGGATGCGCAGGGCGGAAAAGTGGAACAGACGCTGGCCTCGTATAACGCCGGCCCGCGCCGCGTGGTCGAGTGGATGGCCTGGTCCACTTACAGGGAACCCGCCGAGTTCGTGGAATCGATCCCCTTCACTGAGACCCGCGACTACGTGCAGGCCGTGCTGCGCAACGCCGAAATGTACCGCCGTCTATATCAGTAGCGTCACTTGCCCGGCGGAGCAGGCTTTTTCTGATCCGGTGCCGCCTTGGCAGGTGTGGCTGGAGTTTCCGGCACATAGACCACTTCGCCATTTGCCAGCCGGTACGCCGTGCCGAGTCGCTCACCCTGGCCCGAGAGCTGTTCCGAGGTGGCCCGGTAGCGTTCGATCTTGGTGCCTTCCTTGCGAATCAGCTCCATATCGACTCCGCCCGGATTGGCGATCAGCGTCACATTGGAATTCGCGCTCATCAACTCCGGCACCTTCATGTAGCTGACCATGGCGAGCAGCAATGCTACGGCGAAGGCGATCCACACGTCGAAGAGGTTCAGCAGTCCGGCCCCGGGATCGTCTTCCATGATCTCCTGCCAGCGGTGCCGGTTGGCTCGCCTTCTACGCATTGGGGACACCTTCCCGCGCCGTAATGGCGTCCACAATGAACTCCAGGCTGCTCAGGTCGCGCGAGTACCAGGTGCGGCGGGCGAGCCCCATGCCATAAGCCACGCCGCTGATGAGCAGGCCCACCACGGTGGCGGTGAAGGCCACGATCAGGTTGCCGGAGAGCGCCGCCATGTTGCCGTTGGCGAGGCCGCTGAGCGCGGGGCCGAGCGGGATCAGCGTTCCCATCAGGCCGAGGATCGGCGCCACGCGCGTGATGAAAGAGTGGCGCGCCACCGACGCGGCCACGTCGTTCTCAATTTCGGTGAGGCCCTGCTCCATCACGCGCGTTTCGCTGCTCCCCGCCACAAAGCGTGCGAACCGGGCGGGCAGTCCGGAAGGCGCCTCGGCCACCAGAATCCAGATCGCCTCCGTGTCCTTCCCCTCGCGGGCCGCGGCCACAGCCGCAGTCATCAACGGAGTCAATTTGCGCCGTGCGATCCACTCGCGCAGAAAGCCGCCCAGCAGCAGTGCGGTCCACGCCAGCATGCCGAGGATGGTGAGGATTACCGGAACCAACAGAGCGTTGGAGATGTGATACAGAGTCAGCGTCAGAAAATCGAGCAAGTTCCCTCCATTACAGTGCGCCCCGTTTGGTGGCGAAGCCGATACCGACCACCAGGAAGGCCAGCATGCCGCTCCATGCGGCCGCGGCGGCATTCACCGGCGCCGGGGCCTCCGCCGGGCGGTTCTTCGTCGAGATTACGCGTAAGGCCAGATGCTGCCCGGAGACGACTGGCTGCCCCGTCCCGCGCGGCCTCGGGAACGGTCGTGCCGCCGCGGGATTCGGACGCATCCGAGGCCCCGCCGGATTAGCAGCGCCCGCCGGACCCGGCGCGGCTGCCGCGGTGGCAAGCATTCCTGCTCCCGGCGCGCTGGCAAGCTGGGAAACATACTGCTTCAGCTTTTGATTGCCGTCCGTCACCACGCCGCCGGATTTGCCGTACTTCGCACCCAATTCCGTGAACGTCCTGGCCAGTTGCGCCCGCGTCTGCGGGTCGGCATGCCAGTAGCCCTTGCGGTCCGCCTCCAGCATCACCGCCGCCGATTCCTCCAGCGCATGCGGATTCGATTTCTCCATCCACTCGCGCGTGCCGAGCTTGTACTTATCTTCGAAGTACACCGAGTAGAGTTCGTTCCAGGTGGAATCGCTGACGCTGCCTTCGCGCGTGGTGGTCCACCCGAACGTGTTCTTCATCAGCTCCGATACCTGCCCGGCCCCCGCGTAACCGTGCTCCTTCATGCCCTTCACCCAGTTCGGGTTCAGCAACTGCGTGCGGAAATCGGTCTGCAGGACCTCGTCGAAATCGCGCATCCGCGCCCCGTCCGGATTGCGCACATCGGCGATGTACGCCTGCGGCTGTTTGCCGGTGAGTTTGGTGACCGCCATGGTCAGGCCGCCCAGATACTCATAGGCGTGATGATTGGAAAGCTGGTTGGACGTGTTCG
>CAIRBY010000065.1 GCA_903876865.1 uncultured Acidobacteriia bacterium | reverse complement strand
GAAACTCTGCACTTCAATTTCACCGATCTGGAAAGCGGCTCCGGCCTGAAAGGTCTCCAGGCGAACGGGTGCGCGCTCCCCCCAATCGATGCTGGGCTGGGTGAGGTGGGTGGTGTAGATGGTGGCGCGCACGTCCTTATTGCGCGCGAGCACGGGGAGGCCGGAGACGTGGTCGGAATGTTCGTGGGTGATCACGATGGCGTCCACCGAGTCCAGGGATTCGCCAATCGAAGCCAGGCGCTTGCGCAATTCGCGCATGCTCAGGCCTGCGTCGATCAGGATTCGCGTATTTTCGGTGGCAAGCAGTGCGGCGTTCCCCGAACTGCCGCTCGCCAGCACGCAGAATTTAACGATTGTGAGCCCCCGTCCATTCAGCATACACTGAAGCGGCGGCGCGCAAAAACTTCCCACTGGTAGGAGCCGTTCCGTAATATGCTGGATGTTCCCCATGGTCTTCCTTAGTTGGGTGGTGCTGATGGTCTCGTGGTTCGCGTGGGGCTATCCCTTTCTCTTTCGTGCTCCGCACAACCAGAAGCGCGCGTCCATCACGGCGGCCGGTCCCACGCGCGCCGGACTCTTCCTGGAGGCGCTGGCCATATTCATCGCCTTCGCGTGCCGCATGCCGGTGAATATCCCTCCGGGTCCAGGGCGGATTGCCGCGGCGCTGGTGTGTGGTCCGCTGGCGGGAGTCCTCTCCTGGACGGCGGTGCGGCATCTGGGCCGGCAGTTCCGCGTGAATGCGGGGTTGTATGAGGATCACGAACTGGTGACCAGCGGACCGTACCATGTGGTCCGACACCCCATTTATACTTCACTGCTGGCGATTCTGGCGGCTACGCTGCTTCTGCTGACCGAGTGGGAATGGGCGATGGTGGCGCTGCTGCTGTTTGTGGCCGGCACGGAGATTCGCGTTTACACCGAAGACCGGATGCTGGCTTCGCGTTTTGGCGAGCGATTCTGCGCGTACCAACGTGCGGTGAAGGCCTATATTCCATTTGTGCGATAGTGTCCTGTATGACCAAGCGCATCCTCTCCCTGACACTGGCCCTGGTGGCTGCCGGTGGCAACGGCATTGGCGCCGATTTGACCGGACAATACAAGGCCACGGCGGATCAACTGATCGACGCCGCCCTTGCCGATAAAGATGGCTACGACCGGCTCACGTACCTCTGCTACCGCATCGGCAGCCGTCTCAGCGGCTCGCCGGGTTTGGAGAAGGCGATCGCCTGGAGCGTGGAACAGATGAAGGCCGCCGGTCTGAGCAACGTACGCGTGATTCCGGCGAAGGTGCCGCACTGGGTGCGCGGGGCCGAATCTGCGCGCATGCTCGCTCCCATGGAAAAGCCGCTGCATATGCTGGGCCTGGGGATGAGCATCGGCACCCCGAAAGGCGGCATCACGGCGGAGGTGGTGAGCGTCACCACGTTCGACGAACTGGCCAAACTCGGCAAGGAGAAGATTCAGGGCAAGATCGTGCTGTACAACGAAGAGTATCGCGGCTACGGCTCCACGCGCGTCTATCGTGCGACTGGCGCGGCGCGCGCGGCCGAATTCGGCGCGGTGGCGGCGTTGGTCCGCAGCGCGACTCCGCTGGCGATGCAGATTCCGCATACGGGCGAGATGAATTACGACGAGAAGCAGCCGAAGATTCCGGCGGCGGCAGTCTCACCCGAAGACGCCTTGATGATGGCGCGGTTGGTGGGCATGGGCGTGCCGGTCCGGGTGCATCTGGAGATGGGCGCGCAGACGCTGCCGGATGCCGATAGCGGCGATGTGATCGGCGAGATTCCCGGCCGCGAGCATCCCGAAGAAGTGGTGGTGATGGGCGGCCATATCGATTCGTGGGATGTGGGGCAGGGCGCGCAGGACGATGGCGCCTCCATCATCGCCTGCCTGCAGGCCGTGGCTCTGATGAAGAAGGCCGGCTTGCAGCCGCGCCGCACCATCCGCGTGGCCTTCTGGGTGAACGAAGAGAACGGCGGACGGGGTGGTGAGGCGTACCGCGACTTCATCGGCGACAAGATCAAGAATCAGGTGGCGGCGATTGAAATGGACGGCGGCGCGGAAACGCCGCGCGGCTATGGCGCTGGCGTGGACGAGCCTTCGATGGCGCTGCTCAAGCAGGTGGGCAAACTGCTGGACCGCATCGGCGCGGGCGAGATCACGGGCGGCGGCGGGGGCAGCGACATCGGTCCCCTGATGCGCGATGGCGTGCCCGGACTGGGCGAGCGCACCAGCGGCGCGCACTATTTCGACTGGCACCACACCGAAGCCGACACGCTCGACAAGGTAGACCCCGAGGATTTCCGCAAGAACGTGGCATCGCTTGCGGTGATGGGCTACGTGCTGGCGGATATGCAGGAACGGCTGACGCCTGCGGCGGGCGGCGGAAGGCGCGGACCGCGCTAAGGTGACGCCATGAGGATCGCGGGCTGCCTCGGATTGCTCTGCTTCGCGGCGCTCGGTTACGCGGATAATTATCCACGCCAGCCAGGCATCGATGCGCAGCACTACATTTTTCGCATCGCGCTGAGCGATACGTCCGACGAAGTTTCCGGCGAGGTAACCGCCGATCTGCGTTTCGTGCAGCCGGGCGTCACACAGGTCTTCCTGGATCTGACGAGCGTCAAAGAAGGCAAGGGCATGCTGGTGGAGAGCGTCACCTCCGGCGGTGCGCCTGTGAAGTTCGAACATGCGGCGGATCGTGTGACCATCCATCTGGAACGCGCTCCGGCGGTTGGCGAGCGGCGCCAAGTCACCGTGAAATACCACGGCGTGGCAGGCAGCGGACTGCATATCGCCAAGAATAAATTCGGTGACCGCACATTTTTTAGTTGGAACTGGCCGACGCTGGCGCGGCAGTGGCTGCCCACGATCGATCACCCCTCCGACAAGGCCACGAGCGAGTTTCTGGTGACGGCGCCCGCGAAGTATCAGGTAGTGGCCAACGGGCTATTGCAGGAAACGCTGGACCTGCCGGATGGCCGACGCATGACGCACTGGAAGCAGGCAGTGCCGATTGCGGCGTGGCTCAACAATATCGGCGTGGCGCAGTTTGCGGTGCGGCATTTCGGGACCGCCGCGGGAGTGCCTCTGGAGACGTACGTCTTCCCGCAGGATCGCGAGAACGGGATTGTGACCTTTGAGGGACCCACGCGCCAGGCGATCGAATTCTTCGCGGCGCACATTGGACCGTACCCGTATGAGAAGCTCGCCGACGTGCAGGTGAACGGCATGGGTGGTGGGATGGAGCACGCCAGCGCGATCTTCTACGGCGAGCGCAGCGTAGGTTCCAAGCCTGCCTTCGGGCTGGTGGCGCACGAGATCTCTCACCAGTGGTTCGGCGATTCGGTTACGGAGAAGGATTGGGACGATGCCTGGTTGAGCGAGGGCTTCGCCACCTATTTTGCCTCGCTCGCCAGTGAGTTCTACGACGGGCGCGATGTCTTTGTCGCCGCCATGCGGAGGGCGCGGACGAATATTCTTGCCATGGAAAAGCGCGCGTCCACTGTGAGCGTGGTGCATGATAACCTGCCCGAGATTCAGAACGGGCGCGCTCCGGTCGGCATCGTGTATCAGAAGGGCGGCTGGGTGTTGCACATGCTGCGCGGCGTGATGGGCACGGAGCG
>CAIRBY010000064.1 GCA_903876865.1 uncultured Acidobacteriia bacterium | reverse complement strand
CCGCCGAAGCCGCCCGCTCCATTGCGGCGGAACGCGGATTCAGCCTGCGGATAGAGCGCGGAATGCATATCGGCGAGCAGGGACCAATCGGCACGGGTTCGACGCCACTGGTAGACCCGTCCCAGCGGATGACAGTTATTGCAAGTCGTGCGCAGGGATTCGCTGGGAATCTCCTCGTCCTGAATCCGGTGCTCGGTCATGTACATCACCGGCTTGGCCTCTTCGGGCGCAAGACCGTGAGAACTGCTCAGGGACTTGACGATCAACCTCGCATCGGCCGGTTGCAGAGTCACACCGTTCAGCCGCACCATCCGCTTGATGGCCTCTTCCCAACCTTCGGGCGTGGTGCGAATCCAGGAGATGCGGGTGAGGTTGCCCTTCTCGTCCTTGGCATGACACCCGGCGCATTTGGCGATGACCACGGGGTCCGTGACGGGGATTCCATTCTCCGGCGGCGGTGCGGTTGCGCCCGCGCCGCGGCCTGCGCCGCCGCGTCCACCGGTGCCCTGGCCCTGCGCCGGAAGTTGCGGAAGGGTACAGAGGAGGAGCACGGCAGCCGCCACTACCCATCGCATACGGTTCCGGCTGTGGACGGTCAGGCTTTCGATGATCATCGTTGTTTCCTCAATTCCAAGGCGGCGATTGGGATGCAAAGCGGGTGGGCAACGCGACACGGCCAAGTAAACGTGCCCGAGAATCCCCAGCCCCCTCCCAACGAACAGGCCCTCCCTTGACAGTGCGGTTATTGGGTTGATTATACCGGAAAGCGGTCTCACAGGCTTACAGGGCAAGGGTCCGGACAGGGGCAGAAAGAACAACTTCGCGAGCGGGGCGAATCTGAAAACCGTGAAGACAAGAGTATCACGGGCGGGCAAAGAAAAAGGGCGGGCCGCAGATGCGACCCGCCCCGTGATTCCGTTTTAATTACATCTTAGGAGCGTAACCGAACGTCATGGTCACATTGAAGCTACGCGCCGGCAGCATCGTCAGCGTGTCGCCGGGAGCGGGGAGATTGCTCGCCGTCGAAGCCGGTGCGACGCCCACGATCGCGTGGTTGTTGAACAGGTTGTTGACACCGAAGCGGATCTTGGTGCCGCGCAGGTACGAATCGCCGCGGACCGTGTAGTTCACGTAGATATTGCTCACGTTGAACGGGTCGATCTGAATCGCCTGATTCAGGCTGCCGTTATCGTTGTACATTCTGCCAACCCGCTTATTGAAGTAGCCGAGATCCCAACCCTTCAGGCGATAGGTCAAACCGATCGCTTCGGTGTCCTTGGGAGTGGTGGCGACCCACAGGCCACCGTTGGCGTAATGGGCGCCCGTCTGGTACTTCGCGGAGCCGAGCGTGCCGTTGACATAGAAGCTGAGACCGCCCGCGATCTGGACCGTGCTCTCCGCCTCGACGCCCTTCGTGTTGGTCGGGCCAGTCTGATAGAAGTAGGATTCGCCGGCCGAATCGAGATACGAGGAGTAGGCGTTCTGGAAGTGGCTGTAGTAGCCGTCCACATCCAGCGTGAAGCGGTTGTATTTGAGCACGGATCCCGCCTGGTAGGTTTTGACGGTCGTGGGCTTCGGCAGAACGGCCACCTGCGCGTTCTTCGAATCGAACACGTTGCTCGGCGGGATGTTGCTGCCGGTAGCGAACTGCCCGTAGAGCGTCCAGTTCGAACGCACCTTGTAGCGCGCATCGACGGACGGCATATAGGAGCGGTAGAGGGCGGTGTGGAAGGTGCTGGGCGCGCCGCCCAGATTGCCGACCGTCTTGCCGTTATCGGCGAACTGGGTCAGATCCATGTTGTACTGCGCGAACTTGACGCCGGCTGTCAAACTGAGATCGCGCGTGACGCGATATTCGTATTCGACGAACGGCTGCGTGGACTTCGTGATGAAGTGCTCGTGGAAGTTCGGCAGGGCGGCGTTCACCCAGGTCTTCGGGTTGCTGGGGATCTGGTAGCGGTCCGTGTAAGCCCACTCGAACCACATGCCAGCACGCAGGATGCCGCGGGTGGTTTCATGGCTCACGGTGGTGACTTCGCCGGCTTTGCGGTAGCCGTTGAGCTTGTCCACGGCGCTCGTAGCGGTGATCGTGGTGCCGTTGTAGTTCTGCTTGTTCCAGTAGCGGTAGGTGTAGATCTTGCTATCCAACTTCCAGCCGTGACCGAGGTTTGAAGTCACTCCCAGATAGGAGAAGTCGGTCTGCACGTGATAGAAGTTGTAGCCGTAGTAATTCGCCAGGGAGGGATCGCCGCTCATCAGGTAGTTGTCTCCGAACTGAGCCACCTGCGCGCGCGTCGGACCCTTGGTGTTCGGCGTATTCGTCCACATATCGACCAGGCCGGAAAAGAGAGTGAAGGTGGTGCGGTCGTTGAGGCGGTACTGATATTTGATGAAGCCGGCAACGCGCTTCTGATAGTTGTAAGTCTGGTAGCCGTCCGACAACATCTGGTGCAGGTTGACCGTCAGGCTGGACTTCTTGCCCGGGCCGAACTGTCCCGAATCCAGATCGATCGCCAACATGCGCGTGTTGAAGGACCCGTAGGAGGCAGTCGCGCGGATGCCCGGCGTGTAGGCCACGCTGCGGGAAAGGAGGTTGATCGTGCCGCCGAAATTCGTAGGTCCGATCGATGCGGCCGAACCGGGGCTGCGGTCAAAATCCACGCCGGCGATGAACTGGCTCGGGAAGAAGGCCCACGAGTGGTGTGTGGGAGAGTTGGTGTCCTCAAAGGGGATGCCGTCCGCCTGCATCGTGTAGTTGCCATCGGAGAAGCCGCGAAAATACGTCTTGCTGTCTCCCAGGCCGACGCCATTGGGATTCACGCTAAACGTGCCCGGAGCATTGTTCAGCAGTTCGGTAAAATCGGCCACCGGCGAGGCGAAATTCTGAATGTACTCGGGGCTGATCTCGGATTTCGCCGAGCGCGCTTCCAGGGTGCTTTGCGAGGGCGCCATCTCCGCGGCCACCGAAACCGAGCCTTCCACCGTGATGCTCTGCGCCAGTTCGCTGACGTTCAGAGAGAGGGGGACGTTTACCGTGCCACCGGCAATGAGCTTCACCGCCGTGCGGCGGCTGGAGGAAAAGCTGGGAGCGGAGGCCTCGACCGTATAGGAGCCTTCCGCCAGATCCGCCAGCGAAAACTTACCGCTGGAATCCGCTTTGAGCAGTTGAGGCGCACCAGTGGCTTCGTTTCTCACGGAAACCGCCGCGCCGCCAATTGGCTTGCCCGCAACATCCGACACTACCCCGGTGAGCGTTCCAGCGGACTGCGCCAGCAGCCCCGTCGAACCGAAAACACAGAAACCTGCAGCCAAGGCAAGGGCGGAGAATCCGCGGCGCCAATTCATAACTTTCTTCATCGTCAAAAAGACCTCTCAGAAATTCGTGGTTAGTTTTCCGATGATAACGGCGCCGGGGTTACGAACTAATGACAGTCTTGTTACCAGATGAGGCAGAGTGAGGGCAGGGGAAACTGCAATATTTAGTTACGGGGCCGGGGACTGCGGGACTTCCCAGTACTGCCGGGACCGGAGGGGCCTCCGGCCCCGGCTGAACGGGGCAAAACGCTCGGCGACGGGCTATTGCGCCGGGCGAATGTTCTGGTTCACATTAAAGAAGTTCTCCGGATCGTACTTGGCTTTCACTGCGCTGAGTCGGGCGTAGTTGCCCTGGTACGTCGCCTGAATCCGATCCTCGCCCTCTTCCATCATGAAATTGACATAGGCGCCACCCGCGCTGTGCGGGTGGAGCGCTTCCCAGTAAGCGCGCGCCCATTCGGTGATCAACCCGGCGTTGGCCGGGTCCGGATCCACGCCGACGATCACTTCGCTCCACACGGCGTCGCGGTAGCTCCACGGCGTCTCCGTGTTGCTCACCTTGTGCGCCGCCCCGTTGATCGGATAAAGGTGCATAGAGGAGTGCATGGTGGGCAGGTTTTTCGAGTGCTCGATGTGCAGCGCGATCGCTTCGTCGCTCAGCTCCTTGAAGAAATCTCCCTTCCAATACCATTGCAGGCCGGCAGGGTAGAGGCCATCAAACATGCCTTGCAACATGGGGAACGGCATGGGGCCGAAGAGTTCGCAGGCGGGCGGACGGTAGCTGCGGATGGGGGCCAGAATCTCGTTAGCCTGATCCATGCTGCCGGTGTAGCACCAGACAATGCCGCACATCTTTTTGAGGTGCAGCGCTTCGGGGAAGGGCGGTCCGGGCGGCACCGTCATGGTGGCGAAAAATCCCGTGATCTCTTCCGGCGCCTGCACGATGAATTCGCGATACCACTTCATCACGTCGGCGGCCTGATCCAGTTCCCAGAGCATCGGCCCGGCACAGACTGTATGCACAGGATGAGCCTGGAACAGGAACGAGGTGACGATGCCGAAGTTGCCGCCACCCCCACGGATGGCCCAAAAGAGGTCGGGGTTCTCTTCGGCGCTGGCAACCACGAAACTGCCATCGGCCAGTACCAGATCGGCGGCGAGCAGATTGTCGATGGTAAGCCCGTACTTGCGGGTCAGGTGTCCCAATCCGCCGCCGAGCGTGAGTCCGCCCACTCCAGTGCTGGAGACTACGCCCGAGGGCACGGCGAGGCCGAAGGCGTGCGCCGCGTGATCCACATCGCTCCACTTGCAGCCGCCGCCGACGCGGACGGTGCGGGAAGACGGGTCCACGTGGACGTACTTGATGGGTGCGAGATCGATCACCAGACCGTCGTCGCAAACGCCGAGTCCGCCGGCGTTGTGACCTCCGCCACGGATGGAGACGCGGAGCGAGTTTTCGCGGCCGAACCGCACAGCGGCCATGACATCGGCTACGTCCGCGCACTGGGCAATCAAGCGCGGCTTGCGACTGATCATGCCGTTGTAGACTTGCCGCGCGGCTTCGAAGCTCGCGTCCTCGGGTTCGATCAATTCGCCACGAAACTGAGCGCGGAATTGTGCGATGGTTTCTGGTTGCAGCATGAGTGTTTCCCTCCTCAGACCGGCAGTCCGCCGGATATGGTATTACTTTGCCACGGGAGGCGTTCTGCAAGCGTTCTAAAGTGCAGGTTTCGGGCGTTCGGAGCCGGTTTCGACCGCCAGCAGTCCGCGCGCCTCCCGCAGATCCGGCGAATCGAAGCCTCCCTCCAACTCGCTCACCAAACGCCTCAGCGTTACCAGTGTTTCGGCGGAGCGCCTCAGGCGGCAGATACCAAGGGCCGCGCGCAGTTCCCACATGCGCGCTCCGGATTGGCGGGCAGCGGCGAGCGCGCGCTCGTAACTGGCCCACGCTTCCTCGGGGTTGCCATTGCGCAGCAGGAGTTCGGCATGGATGCGATGCAGTTCCGGGGCCGCCCATACCTCGCCATTCTTGCTCTGGAATGCAAAGCCATTGGAGAGATTCGCCAGCCCTTCGCCGATCTGCCCGGCGCGCACGCAGGCCTCCGCAAGCAGGCCGTGATAGAAGGGCAGGCGGATCTCCGCACCCATCGCCTTCAGCGCCTCCATCCCCTGGCGAATGCGCACGATGCCATCTTCGGCGGCGGCGCCGGCGACGATTTCCGCCACCGTCAGGTAATAGGCGAACTCGTGTTTGCGGCAGACCGCCGCGGCCTCCTCGGCGCGCGTGAGAGCGGCCACGCGTTCGCCGCGAAAGAGGTGCAGCATGGCGGCGTAGTCAAGCGCGATCGCCCGGCTGAAGGGATGGCCCACCTCCGCGGCCGCGGCCAGCGCCTCGGCGCTTCGCTGGGCGGCCAACTCGCCCCGCCCCATCAGCCACAGCATATGCGATTGATAAGACCGGCAGAAGACGCCGACGTCCGGCCCCGCAAAGAGCATGAGCGCCGGATGCGAACGGCCCTCGTAAGCGGCCATCGCCCGCTCCATCTGCACATCCGCTTCCACCAGTCTGCCGAGATGGAAATTGCTGCTGCCCAGTATGAAGTGGCCCATCACGGAAAGCGTGGCGTCTTGCCGGGGGATGGCGAGATCGAGACACTGCTGACCCAATTCACGGGACACTTCCATCTGTCCGCGCACCACGTGAAAGACCCACGCTCCGCTGAGCACCGGAAAGACGTGCGGCGTATCGCCGAGTTTGCGCGAGAGTTCCAGTGCGCGCGCGTAGGTCTCGCCGACTTCGGGCATGCTATAGCCGTGCGTGGTGACCAGAACCGGGCCGAGCGTGACCAGCAGTTCCAGCTCCTGCTCGTCTCTGCGCGTGGATTCGGGAAACTCGCGGCAGAGGGCGAGGGCGCGGCGCAGCAACCCGGCCGCTTCGGCATCGGCGAAGCGCTGCCGGGCAACTGCGGCGGCCCTCCGGAAATGGCCGATGGCTGGTTCCACCATGCCCGCCGCTTCATAGTGCGCGGCCAACTGCGCGCTTGCCCCCTCGGTCTCCGCAGCGTGCAGTTCCTCGAGCGCGCGCGCGACGCGGCGGTGCAGGAAGCGGCGCAACACGGGGCTGAGATCGGCATAGGCCACCTCGCGCAGGCGGTCGTGAGTGAAATCGTAGAGGGAAGCGCCTCCATCTTCGCCCTGTCCGCCCACAATGCGGCGCTGCCACAATTCATCGAGCGCGGCGGAGAGGCTGTCCTCGTCCCAGTCGGTCGCTTTCGCGAGCAGGTCGAAGGAGAAGGCGCGGCCGATTGCAGCGGCGAAGCCCGCGAGTTCGTAGGCGGGCGCGGAGAGTTGGGCGAGGCGCGCCGCAATCACAGCATGAATGCGCGGAGCGGTGGCGGCGCTGTTGCCGAGTCCCGCGCGAACGCTTTCCACCACGAAGAGGGGGTTGCCCTTGGTGGCGCGGTAGAGCGTTCCGGAATCGGCGGAATCAAGCGGATGGTTCGCCACCTGCGCGCCGAGCGCGGCGGTCTCTTCGGCGTCCAGGGGAGCGAGCGGCAGCTCAAGCGCCTGTCCGGCAACGCGCAATTCACTCAGCAGGCGCGTGAAGGGGTGGGTGCGTCCGGTCTCTTCGGGGCGGGCGGTGCCCAGGATGAGGATGCCGCCATCCGGCTCCGCGCCAAAGAGCGTGTGCAGCCACTCGAAGGAATCGGCATCACACCATTGCAGGTCGTCGATCAGCAGCAACAGCGGTTTCGCGGCCTTGCCGAAGGCGGCGTTCAACGAGGCGTAGAAGTGGCGGCGCTCCCAACTTTCGGTGAGCGGCGCGGGCCGCTCCATGGCGGGGTTGTCGGTGAGGATCTCCGGCAGCGCGCTGGCCAGTTCCGCGAGTTGCGCTTGCTGCAGTTGCGCGCAAGCGGCGCGGAGTGGTTCGGCGCGCAGCCATCCGGCAATGGGCGCGTAGGCGAGGCGGCCCTGTGCCGCATAGCAGCGCGCGCGTGCAACAGCGGCCCCGTTCGCGACGCACTGTTGATAGAGGCGATCCGCGAGGCGCGACTTGCCGATGCCGGGCTCACCGAGAATCACGGCGAGATGGACGCCGCCATGCGCGATCTGCTGCCACGCTTCCTGGAGACGCTGCCATTCCACGGTGCGGCCGACCATGGGCGCCGGCGCGGAGGTGGTTGCGGGCGGTAGTTCGACGCGCGCCGGCGGAGGCGCTTCGGAGCGGAGAATCTGCTCGAAGAGGGCACGCGTGGCCGCACCCGGGTCCACGGCAAGTTCGCGGCGCAACACCTGCTTGCACTGATGGTAGGCGCGCAGCGCGCTGGCCCGGTCGTGATTCGCGGCGTGAAGGCGCAGCAACTTCTGGTGATGTACCTCGCTGAGCGGGTCCAACGCCACCAGGCGCTCGGCGTGGCGAATCGCGGCGGGGAACTCGGCACGCGCTTCGCAGAGCGCGACAAGCCGGCTGAGGGCCTCCGTCAGCTGCTGGCGGTAGCGGGCTCGATGCGGCTGCAGCCAGTCGTCATAGAGGCCGCGGAGCAGATCGTCCTGATAGAGGAGCACAGCCTGTTCGAGCGCGCCGCATTCGGCGGCGGCGTCCGCGGACCGGGCGGCTTCGGCAGCCTGGGCAATCGCAGACTCGAACTCCACCACGTCAATCACGCAAGCGGCATCGCGGCGCCACAGCACGGTCTGGTTATCGGCCTCGAGCAGACAGGCTTCGGTGGGCAGGGCGCGGCGCAGGTGATGAAGGAGTTGGCGGAGATTGGTGCGCGCCTGCGGCTCGCTCGATTCCGGCCATAGGCGATAGGCGAGCTGCTCCCGCGATTGGGGCGCGCCGGCGTGCAGCACCAGATAGGCCAGCAGGGACTGCAGCCTATTGGTATTGACAGTAGCGACCGCCTCCCCTCCGCAAGCGACCGATAGGTTATTGAACAACTGGATTCGAATCGACGCCATTCAACCTTTGGCTGATCTTATCACCTGCGGGCGCGGGGCGGCCAATCGCAACGGCACAAAACGGAGACGATCTAAGCAGTTCGCCATTGCTCGGTGCGATCATGGAAGCACGTGCCCTTTGCCGAAGAGTTGCGCCAAATTCTGCCAGCCGACCTGCCTCATCGCGATGCCTGTATCGCCGGGGCGGCGCGGCATCTGGAACTGATCGTCGAGGCCAATCAGCACTTCAACCTCACGCGCATTGTGAGTCCGCGCGAGGCGGCCATCAAACACGTGCTCGATTCGGTACTGCCGTGGCGGTTATTTCAAGGCGCTACAGAAGTAGCCGATGCCGGAAGCGGCGCCGGATTCCCCGGCATTCCCCTCGCCCTCGTCCTGCCCGAAACCCACTTCACCTTGCTCGAATCCACGCAGAAGAAGGCGCGTTTCATCGAAGCCACCGTGACCGCGCTCGGCTTGACCAACGTCGATGTTCGTCCCGTGCGCGCAGAGGACTGGCTCACTACGAACCGCGTCGAGATCGTGACGGCGCGGGCGGTGGCGCCGCTCGCACGCGCGGCGGCGCTGTTCGCTCCGGCTCTGCGGGGAGGCGGGCGGGTGCTGCTCTACAAGGGGCCGGACGCGCAAACGGAAATCGCCGAAGCCGCGCCGGAGACGGCCAAGCGGCAGTTGCGCCTGCGCGTCATCGAACGCTACGAATTACCGGATTCGCTGGGAACCCGCACGATCGTCGAAATGAGTGGGACAGGCCCTCGCCGTTCGTGACCGGTCGCTTCTTGCGACGCTAGTCCGTCCAGGGCTTGACCTCGCCGGCCAGCGATTTGTAGCCGTTCTTCATTCGCTCTTCGATTACAGCCCACACCTTCGGGTCGCAGCCCTTCCATTCGCTGAGGGCCTTGTTGCCCAGATATGGCAGGTCCGCAACGCCGGTCTTGCTGCTGAAGAACCCGCTCACGGTGAGGTCCCGGAAGCGGGTGAAGAAACTGGCCCACCGGCGATCGGCGGCGCTGGCGCGGGCGGGCCAGGCGATGCGGTCCAGAATCTGCGTCTGCTGCGCCGGTGCGGCAACAGCGAAGTCCTTCTGGAAGAGGCGCGTCGATTCCTGATCGAGCCAGGCGAGTCCGCCTTGAATGCCGGCGGCGAGATTGCCGTCGCCATCCTCGTGCTTGCGGAAATCGAGCCAATCGTCAATGAATTCCGGTACTCCGGCCGAGGTGGCGCTGCCGGAATGCTCGTCGGCGGGGATGATCAGGTCGCAGAGCACGTGCACCGTGCGCCACTCGTGCTCGTCGAAGATCTTGCGCTTGTAGGCCGCGGGCGCGGATGCGGCCGGCGGCGCGGGGTGCGCGTGTTCGGCCTGCGATTGCGCGGCCGCCACGGCGGGCGCAGCGCCCAGGATCTGGAAAAGATTGCGGCGGGTGACGTCCATAATATCCTCCTGGAAGCGCGGGCTCCTAAAGGTTCCTCTTCTTGATCTGGTCCGCGATGTAATCGCTGGTGCGCCATCCCAGCGCCGTAATGGAAAGAGTGGGGTTCTTGTCGGCGTTGCTGGCGAAGGGCGCGGCATCGGTGATGAACAGGTTCTTGCAGTCCCACGCCTGGCACCACTGATTGAGCACACTGTCCTTGGCGCTCTCACCCATCTTGGTGGCGCCGACTTCGTGAATGATTTCGCCGCCGCGCGAGATGTTCCCGACGGACGTAACCGTGCCGCCCGCCGCGCCGATAATCTCCTTGAACGTATCCTGCATATGCTTGGCCTGCAGGATTTCATCGTCGCTCCATTTGAAATGGAAGCGCAGCACGGGGATGCCGTACTGGTCCACCACGTTAGGGTCGATTTCGCAGAAGCTCTGCTCGTTCGGGATCATCTCGCCGCGTCCGGCGAAGTGCACGTTGGCACCGTACATCTTACGCACGTCACGCTTGAACGCCTTGCCGTAGCCGCCGCCAAGCACGCGGTGGGAGCCCCCCAGCGTGCCCGCTCCCGGCATGTTACGCCCGCCGCCGATTTCGATATGATAGCCGCGTGAGAAGGGCATCTTGCCCGCCTTCTGCTCCTTGTAGAGCCACCACGGCATGTACATGTGCATGCCGCCCACGCCATCGTCGTTTGAAGGCGGCAGGTCCTCCAGAATCGGCAGGTAACCGCCAACGTCGGCGCCCACGGTATCCATGATGTACTTGCCCACCAGCCCCGTCGAATTGGCAATGCCATTCGGAAACAGCGTGCTCTTGGAGTTGAGCATGATGCGCGCGGTCTCGCAGCAACTCGCCGCGAGCACCACCACACGCGCCTTCACCGTGACCTCCTTGCGCGTCTTGGTATCGATGTAGCTGACGCCGGTGGCCATCCCATCCGTGCCCACCGTCACTTCGCGGCACATGGCTCCAGTACGGACCTCCAGGTTCCCGGTCTTGAGCGCGGGCACGATGTGCACACCCGGCGAAGCGAAGTTGGCGTTGACGGCGCAGGCGCGTCCGCACTCCGCGCAATAGTGGCAGGCGGGGCGGCCATTCAATGGCCTGGTGAGAATCGCGAGGCGTGAAGGAATGCAAGGGATCTTCAGCTTGTCCGAGACCTTCTTGATGACCTTCTCGTGTGCGCGCGGCGCGGGGGCGGGCTGAAAACGCCCGTCCGGCGTATTCTCAAGACCCTCCTGAGTGCCGAAGACGCCGATCAACTCCTCGGCTTTGTCGTAGTAAGGCGCGAGATCTTCATAGCTGATGGGCCAGTCGAAGCCCTTGCCATCGCGGCTGTAGGGCTTGAAATCGTAGGGGCCCATGCGCAGCGAAATACGGCCGTAGTGATTGGTGCGTCCGCCCAGCATTCGCGCGCGATACCACATGAAATCGGTGCCGGGCGCGGACGTGTATGGCTCGCCGGGAACCTGCCAGCCACCCACGAGCGTGGCGTCGTAGTAGCCAAACGGCTTCGCTTTGGAACCTGCGGCGCGATGCGGAGCGTTGTAGTTCCACTTGAACATGTCGCTCTGCGTGGCCGGATTATAGTTGGCGCCGGCTTCGAGCATGCAGACCTTCGCGCCCGCCAGTGTGAGCACGTGCGCGGCGATGCCGCCACCCGCGCCCGATCCCACTACGATCACATCGTACGTCTTCGGACTAGCTTTGACCTGCGGCATCGGCCCACCTCTGGTAGATCGTACCTGATTCTATTCGCGGACGGCGCGCCCAAGCGCACGGCCGGGCGACCGTGGCCCACCCGACTGGTATTACCATACAACGATGAGAAAGTTCCGCGACCTGGTCCGCACTCCCTGGCAGATGGCCGCGGTGGCGTTGCTCGCTGCGCTGACAGCCACGATTGTTTATCGCGCCGCAACACAGTCGATCAGCCATGATGAGGGTCTGGTGTTCGAGTGGTTCGAAACAGGTCCGTGGTCGCAACTTTTCGGCTCCGAATTCGGCAACCATCATCCACTCACGGTCCTGTTAAGCCGCATTTCGATCACTGTCTTTGGCCTCTCCGAACT
>CAIRBY010000063.1 GCA_903876865.1 uncultured Acidobacteriia bacterium | reverse complement strand
GGTTTTTCCGACGACCGCCTGCTTTTGGCCCACCAGGTCCACGGCGACGATTTCTACATCCCTGGAAAGACAGGGGATCTTTCACCGGGGAAAATGCTTGATTGCGACGGGTTCATCACGAACCGGCCGGGGGTGGCGGGAATGCGTCGAGGAATTCGGCAGGACAGACACCCCAAAAAAATCTCAAAATCAGCAGAAATCCACAAAAAAGCGGTTGGAAATTCCGTTTTTGGAAGACGTGTGCATGATTCGAAAAAACAGGGCCGAATTCACTCATTCTTTACTTGCAAGCGAGTATGAGGGGCCTTATATTTGTTGAAGCATTTGCTCGGTTTTGTAGTTTCAGAGCAGATACGGGTAAACGCAGTTTATGCAGCAGCAGTCCACCGGGTCTGTTCGTAAACGGGAGCAGGAGTTCTGAAACGGGTCGCAATCCCGCGAGTCCTTCAGGCCAAAAACCAACATGCAGATTCCCGGACGGCAGAACCCGCAACAAGAGCAGCAACGCAGTCCAATGTCGGGCTGTATTTAATTTGAATTGGGGAGATTTCTAATGAACCGTGTATGTTCTCTGCGAGCGACGGTGCTTGCATTGATTTTCCTGCTGGCAACAAGCCTCGCGTTCGCTCAATCGGATTTGGGCTCCATCTCGGGCTTCGTGAAAGATCCGAGCGGTGCGATCGTTCCGAAAGCGAAAGTGAGTGTCAGCAACGTAACCGGCCTGGAACGTCAGACAACGACCAACGAATCAGGCTATTACACAATCACCAACATTCCACCGGCCTTCTACACCATTCGCGTGGAAGTCGCCGGCTTCAAGAAGTACGAAAGCCCGAACAACAAACTGGACGCCAGCGGCTCTTTGAGCGCGGATATTTCGCTGACGGTCGGTGCGGCTACGGAAACCGTCGAGGTCTCCGGCATCGCCGCGTCGTTGCAGACGGAATCCGCAGCCGTGTCCAAGGACATGACCCGCGAACAGATTGACAGCCTGGAACTGAACGGACGCAATCCGGTCTTCATGGCGAATCTGGTTCCCGGAACGCGCGGCGGCAACCTGGCCGGAAACTCCTTCGGTATGAGCCAGGGCCCGAGCAACATCAACGGCGCACGTACCCCGGAGAGCCTGGTCACCTATGACGGCGCTCCCGCGGTTCGTACCCGTTCCAACGGCAGCAGCATCGGCGCGGCGGACGTGGATTCCACCTCGGAAATCCAGATCCTGACGGCAGCCTACTCCGTGGAATTCGGCCGTTCCTCCGGCGGACAGATTCGCATTCTGACCCGCAGCGGCGGCGCGCAGTTCCACGGCGCGACTTACGACTATATCCGTAACGACGCGTTGAACGCCAACACTTGGGCGCGTAATCACACCAATGGACAGAACTTCGTAGCGCCGTTGAACTACAACCAGTTCGGCTACAACGTCGGCGGACCGTTCTACATCCCCGGCAAGTTCAACAACGCCCACAACAAAGTGTTCTGGTATTGGGGTCAGGAATGGGTTCGTCAGCGGACCACCGATCTGCCGACCCTGTCGGTACCCTCTGCCCTGATGCGGACCGGCAATTTCAGCGAACTGCTGGATCCGACCAACGTATGGTACGGCAAGTCGGTAGCCATCAAAGATCCGACGACGGGCACGCCCTTCGCCAACAACGTGATTCCCACCAGCCAGTTGAGCCCGAGCGGAACCGGCATTCTGAAGGCGTATCCCACGCCGAACATCTCCGGCTTCCTCAACGGTAACCAGAACTGGGTCTATGCGGCTGCGCACCCGGTGCACCAGCGCAAAGATACCCTGGCCGTGGATATGAACCCCTCGGACAATCAGCGCATTCAGTTCCGCCGCATGAACTATGCGTATTACGAATACCTGCCGACGGATGGTGGCTCGAACCTGACGCCGCGCTTCTTCAACCGTCCCAACCAGACCAACTCCCTGAACCACATCTGGACGATCAGCCCGACGATGGTCAATGAACTGTTGGCCACGGTCAGCCTGGACGATGTGTACATCCCGGTAGATACCGCCAACTACTTCGACCGCACCAAGGCGGGCATCAACTACCCGTACATCTTCCCGGCGGGCAAGCTGATTCCCACCCGTATCCCGACCGTCAACGTGAGCAACTTCTCCGGTTTGAACGGTGGTCCGTACCCCTCGCACTCCACCGGCCCGATCTACAACATTTCGGAAAAGCTGACCTGGGTCAAGGGTGCGCACACGCTCAAATTCGGCATGCTGTACGAAAAGTCGGGTGAGAATGACAATGACGAAATCAACGTCAGCGCCTGCCCCACCTGCACCAACAACCAGAACGGACAGTTCGCCTTCACGGACACCCGTTCCGGTCTGCCTTCGTCCGGCGCCGCGATCGCGAACATTGCCCTCGGCCTGTTCGACACTTACTCCGAACTCGGCAGCCGCGCGTACACGCCGTTCCGCGGCAGCATGTGGGAAGGCTTCGCCGGCGATAGCTGGCAGGCCAGCCAGAAACTGCACATCGACTTCGGTATCCGTTACTCCGTCATCGTCCCCTACCACTCCCTGTGGGGCAACATGGCGGCATTCGATCCGGCTCTCTACGACGCCTCGAAGGCGGTCACGGTCGTCGGCACCGGCGCCAACAAGGGTACGATCGTCCCTGGTTCGGGCGACATCTACAACGGCCTTGTGATCCCTGGCACGGCTTTCCCGGCCGCCGGCATGGGCCGCTTCCCGGCTTCGACCGATCCGACCGTTCAGTACCTGTTCCGCGGCGGCAAGTATCCCTCGCGTTTCAGCAACATTCAGTACAATGACTTCCAGCCGCGTGTAGGTCTCGCGTACGGAATCAACAACAAGACCGTCCTCCGCACCGGCGGGGGCCGCTTCGTCACCCGCCTCGGCGTCAGCGACTCGGTCTTCCTGGGCGGCAACCCGCCGTTCCAGCCGACCGCAAACGTCACCGGCGGCAACGTGGACAACCCGGGCGGTACTTCCACCAACCTGCTCCCGTTGACCGTCACGACCCAGAGCATTAACTTCAAGAACCCGGAAGCGTGGAACTGGAACCTGACCGTGGAACGGCAGCTGCCGTTCGACACCATGGTTTCGGTGGCTTATGTCGGCCGCCGCGGTCTGCACCTGCAGCGCGAAAGCAACATCAACCAGCCGACCATCGCCACCATCCTCGCCAATCCCGGCATCGCGTTGGACGCCCTTCGTCCCTATAAGGGCTACAACTCAATCCGCGAAACGGACAACGTGGGTCAGTCGATCTACAACTCGTTCCAGCTCGCGGTGACCCGCCGCTTCGTTCACGGCTTCTCCGCCGGCCTCGCTTATACCCTGAGCAAGTCGATGGACAGCAACTCGGCGCAGCGCGACATCATCCCGAACACCTATTATGCCGGCAACCTCTGGGGACAGAGCGATTTCGATGTCCGCCACATCATGGTGATCAACTGGATGTACGAACTGCCGATCTTCAAGAGCACCCAGAACCGTGCCATGCACGCTGTACTGGGCGGCTGGCAGTTGAGCGGTATCTTCCAGGCACAGACCGGCACGCCGAGTTCGGTTGCCGCCAGCAGCGATTACGCGGGCGTCGGCCAGGACGGCAGCATGAGCGGTGGTGGCCAGTTCTGGGTCATGAACGGCACGCCGACCGTGGTGCACGACATCGCGGCGAACGGTGCGGGTGGTTCGCAGTACTGGTTCACCACCACCGATTCGAGCGGCAAACTGTTGTGGTCGCAGCCGGCAGCGGGGACTTTCAACTCGCAGACCGCGGGCTTCCGCAACGTGATCCACAACCCCGGCTTCGTCAATGTCAATTCGGGACTCTTCAAGAAGTTTGCCATCACGGAGAAGGCTGGCGTGCAGTTCCGCGCGGAAGCGTTCAACCTGGGCAATCACCCGAATTGGGGCGGCGCGAGCTACAACCCGACCAACCTTTCCACCTTCGGAAAGATCACCAGCAAGACGGGCGACGTGCGAAACCTGCAGCTTTCGCTTCGCTTGTACTTCTAAACCGGTCCGGGCAGTAAATCAAACGGGGCAGGGACGGCTTTCGAGCCTTCCCTGCCCCGTTTTTTTTGTTGCCTGCGAATCCAAGCCTCCCCATCCCTACCGCCCCGAACCTTGTGGCGCGGACGCCCTCGTCCGCGCGGGACCCCCTGGTCCCGCTCTTCCCGCGAGGGAGCGAAGGGCGTCGGAACTTCCTGGCCAGTCCTCGCGAAGACACCGTGCGACCCCGTGCGCTCGCTTGAGCGCTCACGATTCGCTTCACCCCCATTTCGCTCCCTTGCGGTCGCGGTTCCGCTTCGAGCCTCACCAGAACGAGAGAGCAAAGTAGGGCAGGCGTTTCCGCCTGCCAACTCCCCGGGCGCGCGGGTTTGGCAAACGCAAGCGTTGGAAGGCGGAAACACCTGCCCTACTTTGCATCGTTATGAATTGGAGAGAAAGCCAGCGTGCTTTAGCGGGCCCCAACGCAAACAGGCCCCCTGGCCCGACCCGCGCCCTTGAGGACGCGAGTCAGATCCGGAGGCCTGTTCCCTGCCGTTTACAATGCTTGAAAGCGACTTATGCCTTGATCGGCTTGTCGGACGCCTTCCAGTGCTTCTCGTCCCAGTACATGACCTTGCCTTCGCGGTACGACTGCGCGGCCAGGTTGATCACCACCACCGCCTTGGCGCCGGTTTCGACATCCAGGTGCGGTTTCTCGCGGGTGCGCATGCAGCTCAGGAAATTCTCGATATGAGCCTCCATCATGTCCTTCTGGCTGACGGGGATCTGAATGTCCTTGGTGCCGAACTTCTGTTCGTACTTCTCTCCGCCGATCGCAACCAGCTTGCTCGCTCCGTTTTCGCGCACCGTTCTCACCTGCGGTTTCACCGTAATGAAGGGGACGTTGCGTTCGAACTGACCGTGCTCCACCATGATGATCGTGCCCTCATGCCCGCGGATCATGCCGGGGATGTGGGTGTCGTTCGCCATCGAAGAGCTGAGCACCAGCGAGTGGCCCTTGGCGTACTCGGCCAGCAGATGGAAGGTATCCGGCACTTCGCGGTCCGGCTTGCCGTTGGGCAGCGTCTTGAAGACGTACACGCCGCCGGTGGCCATGACCTTGGTGGGGAACTGCGGTTCGTCCCAGCAGATGTTGAGCGGCGCGATCACGTGGTAGAAGAGATCGCTCGCGATGCCGAGAGAGTAGTCCCAATACTTGCGGAAGCGGAAGAAACGGTCGGCGTCCCACGGACGGTTGGGGGCGAGCTTGTACTGCGTGCCCAGCCACATCTTCCAATCCACGAAATTGTCGCCCTTGCCATCCGGACCCGCGCCCTCTTCGATGGGCCAGTTCCACTCGCCCTCGGTGCCGTTGCGGTGGTAAGAGCCCTGGCTCTCGATCATCTGCCCGATCATGCCCTTGGCGATGGCCTGTTTGGCCTGCGCCCAGATGTCGGCGGAGGTGGTCTGCGAACCGACCTGCAGAATGCGCTTGGTCTCTTTCACGGTGTTGACCAGATCGCGCGCTTCTTCGTTGGTGTGCACCATGGGTTTTTCCAGGTACACATCCTTGCCATGGTCCATGGCGTCGGTGGCGATCTTGCCATGCCAGTGGTCCGGCGTGGCCACGATCACCGCATCGAGGTCGCTCTGGTTGAGCAGTTCGCGGTAATCCAGATAGCCTTTGACCTTGTGCTGCTCGGCGGTCATGCGCTTGCGCTTTTCGTAAACGTCGCAGGCGGCGACAATCTGGGCGCAATCGTTGTTCTTTTTGGCGAAGGCGGCGAAGGCCTGCGCATCGTAGCGGCCGCGGCCTCCGCAGCCGATTACTCCGATATTGATGCGATCGTTGGCGCCGATCACGCGGCTGGCGGACTTGGCGCTGCTCTTGGCGTAAACCGAACCGGCGGCCGCGGTGAGGGCGGCGCTGGTGACGCTCACGGATTTCAGAAATCCACGGCGGTCGAGAGAGTCATTCGTAGACATGCTGGCTCCTTGGAACGCGCCCGGAGCGGTCTTCACATTTCCGCGCGGCGCGCACCTTTTAATAGAACCCTTTTCACCGCCGTTTGCAAGCGTGTGCACCGCCTGCCCGCCACACCCCGCGCACACACCCTGCGCGCGGTTTCGCGATTTCGGACCGGATGGTATGATGCTGGTGAATCCATGAAAATCGGCATCGATATCGGCGGCACCAAAGTGGCGGCGGGACTCGTCAACGAGCAGGGCGAAATCACGCACAAGATTCGCGTTCCCATGTCCGCAGCAGGAACCCCGGCGGCGGGCTTCGCGTCCGTGGCCAACGCCATCGAGGCGGTCTATACGCTGGCCCCGGAAGTGCGCGGAAGCGTGACCGGAATCGGCCTCTGCGCCCCCGGACCGCTCGACCCCAAGACCGGCGTGGTGCTCAATCCGCCAAACGTGCCCTGCTGGCGCGGCTTCCCTCTCGCAGCCGAAACCGAGCGCGCCTTCGGCGTTCCGGCGCGCCTGGATAATGACGCCAATGCCGCCGCGCTCGCCGAAGTGCTGTGGGGCTCGGGGCTCGGCTACGCCAACGTCTTCTACGCCACGCTCGGCACCGGCATCGGCACAGGCATCATCCTGGATGGGAAGATCTATCACGGCCGCACCGGCAGCGCCGCCGAAGGCGGTCACATGACCATCGATTATCGCGGCCCGCGCTGCGGCTGCGGCAAGTTCGGCTGCATCGAAGCGCTCGCCTCCGGACCCGCCATCGCCCTGCGCGCCCGGGGCAAACTCGCGGGCGGCGCGGCCTCCCGCATGACCGAACTGGCGGGTGCGGATGAGGTACGCGCCGAGCACGTGGGGCAGGCCTTCCAGGAAGGCGACCCGCTCGCCAAGGAAGTGCTGGATGAGACCGCCTTCCTGCTCACGGTGTGGCTGGGCAACATCGTGGACCTGCTCGAGCCCGAATGCATGGTGGTGGGAGGTGGCGTAGCGCAGATGATGAGCCCCTACTTCGAAGAGATCTCGCGCGACCTGCCCCGCTGGGCCATCAATCAGCGCGCCTGCGAAATCCCGCTGGTGATGGCCCGCTACGGCGCGGACGCGGGCATCGCCGGCGCCGGCGCCATCTGCCGCTAGCCACTGCGGCTGAACGCGCAAAGTAGGGCAGGCGTTTTCGCCTGCCAACCCCGCACGCCCGAGGAATTGGTAGGCGGAAACGCCTGCCAACCCCGCACGCCCGAAGAGTTGGCAGGCGGAAACGCCTGCCCTACCTGCCTCCCCACTAGTGATAAAGTGTTCCCAAGGAGCAGGATGATGTCTCACTCCACCCGACGCGATTTTCTGGCCGCGACCTTGGGCGCCGCCACGCTTTCCCGCCTGAATGCCGTTCCTCAGGCCGCGGCAAAACCCGCCAAACGCCTGGCCTCCGATTGGGTGACGCTCGGCAAGAGCAATGTCAAAGTCACGCGCCTCGCGCTCGGTACCGGCACCTTCGGCGGACGCATCCAGCGCGATCTCGGCCAGGAGGGCTTCACCCGCCTCGTGCGGCACGCCTACGATCGCGGCATCCGCTTCTTCGAAACCGCCGACACCTACGGCAGCATGCATCAGATGCTCGGCGTCGCGCTCAAAGGCCTGCCGCGCGAGAGCTACACGCTGATGACCAAGCATCACACTCCCTCCCCGGGCGACCCGACGGCCGCGATCGACCGCTTCCGCCGCGAGTTGCAGACCGAATACATCGATATCCTGCTGATGCACTGCTTGCGCATCCCCACCTGGGAGCAGGATTTCCGCGAGATGCAGGATGGCTTCAGCGAGGCCAAGCACAAGAAGGTGATCCTCTCCCACGGCGCCAGCGTGCACGGCTTGCAGCCGCTGCGCACCATCCCCGGTAACCAGTGGCTGGAGCTGATGCTGATGCGCATGAACCACAACGGCACCCGCATGGATACACCCGAGCAGGGCGAGCCCAACAAGCCCGGCGACGTGGGCGAAGTGGTCTCGCACGCCAAAAAGATTCACGCGCAGGGCATGGGCGTGATCGGCATGAAACTGTGCGGCGAAGGCCGCTTCACTCAGGCCGAGGACCGCGAGGCGGCGATGAAGCACGTGATGAATCTGGGCTGCGTGGACGCCGTCACGATCGGCTTCAAAAGCGCGGCCGAAATCGACGAGGCGATCGACCGCATGAATCGCGTCATGAATGCGTAGACTGCTGATCGCAATTCTCGTTTTGGCGAGCGCAGGTGCGGCTGCTCCCCCGCTGAAGATCCTGATCGCCTACCACTCCGAGACCGGCAATACCGAAAAGCTTGCGGCCGCGGTGAAGGAGGGCGCGGCAAGCGTGCAAGGAATTTCCGTCGTACTGCGTAAAGTTTCCAGCGTAACCGCCGATGATATATCGAGCGCGGACGGCATCATTCTGGGAACGCCGGTTCAATGGGGCAATCTCTCAGCTCCGGCGAAGCAGTTTCTGGATCAGGTCGGCGCGGTATTGGGTAAAGCGGGCAGTACGTATGGGGAAGGGCGCACCGCCGCCGTATTCTGCACGGCGGGCAGCCCCTCCAACGGACAGGAGATGGCGCGGTTGAGCGCGATCTCGGCGTTTCTGGGAATGCGCTTCGCCATTCTGGGAGGCGTGAATGCGGAGGGCTTCGGCACGCTCGGTCCGGAGGCCGCTACCGCCGGGAAGCCGCCGGGGGTGAGTGCTCTGGCGCTCGCCGATGGCCGCCGCTTCGGGGAGCGTTTCGCCCGCCTGACCCTGCAATTCCGCGCCAATGCGTCCCGTTGAGGGATTAGGTTACGATACGGTTTAGGCCGAATTTCGGAAGGAAGATCCTGTGAAAAAAGTATTAGTGTGCGGCGCCGGTGGCTTCATCGGCGGACATCTGGTGAAGCGCCTGAAGGAAGAAGGGTTCTGGGTCCGCGCAGTCGATATCAAAAACCACGAATACGCCGCCCCGCCCGCCGATCAGTTCATTCTCGGCGACCTTCGCAACCCCGAGGTTGCCAAACAGGCGGTGGAAGGCATCGAGGATATGTATCAACTCGCCGCCGATATGGGCGGCGCCGGCTATATCTTCACCGGCGATCACGATGCGGCGGTCATGCACAACTCCGCCTCCATCAACCTCAACATGCTGGATTTTGGCGCCAAAGCGGGAGTCAAACGCTTCTTCTACTCCTCCTCCGCCTGCATCTATCCGGCTCACAACCAGACCGATCCGGACAACCCGAAATGCTCGGAGGATTCGGCCTACCCCGCCGCGCCCGATAGCGAATACGGCTGGGAGAAACTCTTCAGCGAGCGGCTCTACCTGGCCTACATGCGCAATCTCGGCGTGCAGGTGCGCATCGCGCGGTTCCATAACATCTTCGGACCGCTCGGCACCTGGCAGGGCGGACGCGAAAAGGCGCCCGCCGCGCTCTGCCGCAAAATCGCCGAGACGCCGGATGGCGGCGAAATCGAAATCTGGGGCGATGGCATACAGACGCGCTCTTTCCTCTACGTGGATGAGTGCCTGGAAGGCGTTCGCCGCCTGCTGGAAAGCGATTTCACCGGACCCGTCAATATCGGCTCCGAGGAGATGGTCTCCATCAATCAACTCGCCGGAATGATCATGGAAATCGCCGGCAAGAAGGTGAACCTCCGCCACATCCCCGGCCCGCTTGGCGTCCGCGGCCGCAATAGCGATAACAAAATGATCCGCGAACGCCTCGGCTGGGCGCCCAGCCGTCCGCTCCTGGAAGGCCTGGAAAAGACCTATACCTGGATTGCGGAACAGGTCGCGGAACAGGTCGCGGAACACGCCGCCGTTGCCTCAAGATAGAGCGCGCCTTCCTAGTGAGAACCGCCGTCGGGCACCGTTCCCGCGGCCGCCAGCGCTGGAAAGTGCGCCTGGATCATGGATACGTCCTCCGGAGCGAACACGACTGGATGGATCGCCATGCACCTCAGATCCTGCACGCTAAATTGCGCCTTCAACACTCCGGACGAGGAATGCCGGGCGACACCTTCCAGAACGTGGCCGATTTCGTGTGCCAGAACGTGGCCCAGCACCACATCACTATAGGTGCCGTAGCTCGCGCGGATCCGCCCCATGAAAACGTGGACCCGGACGCCTTTGGACTGAAAAGGCAGCGCGTACCCCATGACGTCCAAACCGGATTCGCCCGTGGTGACGCCCTCGTCCAGCATGATTTCCAGCATATCCGCAGCCACCGCGGGATCCGCCACAGCAACGGCGCCAGGCCGGTTCTTTCCGGTCATCCAATCCACGCGAACGCCCGCCGAGGCGAGGATTTGGGCGGCGATCGCTTTCGCATGGCTCACCGTGGAGAGTCCGGCCTGGGGTCCGCTGTGCAACTGGACTTTGAGGACAGCCCCGTTTTCCTGGCTCTTCCCGCATGCGGCGGTCAGAATGGCTAGGGCAACTGCCCATTTGGTCGTCATCGTCTTTCTCCTTCATCCGCTTAACGGAATCGGAGGGGAAGAACTCTAACGGCCCGTAAAATATTTCCGGAACTGTCAGCGCGGCGTCTCGCCGGACATTTCGCGCGTCAGCCAGGCACGGGCCAGACTCCAGTCGCGCATTACGCTCTGAGGGGAAATTTTCAGCACCACCGCGGCCTCTTCCACGCTCAGCCCGCCGAAAAATCGCAGCTCAATCACCTTGGCTTTGCGCGGGTCCAGACGGCCCAACGCCTCCAACGCATCGTCCAGGGCAATCAGTTCGCGGCCCCGTGGAACCGCTCCGTCAATCGACTGGTTGAGGTCCAGATGCACCGCATTCCCGCCGCGCTTGGCGCTGGCCCGGGAGCGGGCGCGATCCACCAGAATCCGCCGCATCACCTGCGCCGCGACCGCGAAAAAGTGGGCGCGGTCCTGCCACGAAGTGCCCGGAGCCTCCACCAGGTGAAGATATGCCTCGTTCACCAAACCGGTCGCCTGCAAAGTGAGACCGACGGCCTGATGCCGCATCTGCCGCTTGGCGATGTGGCGCAATTCGCCATAGACCAGCGGTGTCAACTCTTCCAACGCCGCGTTCTCGCCCCCGGCCCAACGCCGGAGCAGTCGCGTGACCTGGGAGGCAGGGACAGCGTCGGCGCTCATGAGGTAGATTCTATCGGATCTCAGCTATCATAGTGCCAAGCAACCGCACTCGGGTATGGGCTCTGAAAAGTGGCAACAGATCGAGCACCTCTATCACGCCGCCTTGGGGTGGCCTCCGGGTGAACGTGCGTCGCGACTGCGGGACGCCTGCGCCGGCGATGAGGAAGTGCTGCAAGAGGTAGAATCGCTGCTCGCCGCGGACCAGTCACCCACCCCCGTGCTGGGCCAATCGCTGTGGACGCAGCAATCCGCCGCGACCCTCGCCCCCGGTACCGAGATCGGCAGCTACCGCATCGAGGGTGAGTTGGGAGCCGGAGGCATGGGAGTGGTCTACCGCGCCCTCGACACGCACCTCAAACGCCCGGTGGCGGTAAAGCTCCTGGCCGACGAAGGGGCCACCCTCGCGGCCCGGCGCCGCTTCCAGCGCGAAGCCCAGACTCTCTCTTCGCTGAACCACCCGCACATCCTGACCGTTCATGACGCGGGCGAGTTCGGCGGGCGCCAATACCTGGTCACGGAGTTCATGGATGGCGGCACCCTCCGGGACTGGAGCAAAGCCGGAACCCGTACCTGGCGGCAAGTGGTCGAGTTGCTGGTGGGTGTCGCCGATGGCCTCTCGGCCGCGCACACCGCCGGAATTCTGCACCGCGACATCAAACCCGACAACATCCTGATCTCCAGCACCGGCTACGCCAAACTGGCGGATTTCGGCCTGGCCAAGTTCGATGAGATCTCGTCCCGAAGTCCGACGCGCACTACCGCGGACGTGGGGACGCGCGCCGGTGTTGTCCTCGGCACCTTCGCCTATATGTCGCCGGAGCAGGCATCAGGCAAGCCCGTCGATGCCCGCAGCGACATCTTCTCCTTCGGAATCCTGCTCTACGAAGCGCTTGGCGCCACCCGCCCCTTCACCGGCGCTACCGACCGGGAACTGCTCGCCGCCATTCGCGAGGACACTCCCGCGCCCTTGCCGCACACGCTGCCTTTCCGCCTGCGCATGGCAATCGAGAAGAGCCTCGAAAAAGACCCGGCGGAGCGATATCAGGCGGCCCGCGAACTGGTGGTGGACCTGCGCAGACTCCTGCGGCAAAGCCAGGAAGAACTGGTGGCCCCGCGACAGCCAGCCGCGCCCCTTCACAGGCAACCGATGCGGAGGTGGATAGTTGCCGCAATACTCCTACTGGCCGCCGCGGGACTAGGTGCGTGGCGGTACCTGGGACAGCCCGCGAACGTTCCCGCCGCCGTGAGTTTCCAGCGCATCACGGATTTCGTGGGGATCGAGGAGGCGCCCGCCATTTCCCCGGATGGGAAGATCGTGGCGTTCATCGCGCGAGCCGGCGGCCTCAGGCAAATCTGGATCCGCCAACTGGCCGGCGGACAGGCCATCCAGATCACCCACGACCAAGCCGATCATGAGGAGCCCCGATGGACTCCGGATTCCAGCTCCCTGATCTACTATTCGCCCTCAGCGGTAGAGAACGAGCCGGGCGCGCTCTGGGAGATTGCTACCTTCGGAGGCAGCGCGCACCGCATCGCGCCGGCGCTCACCGGCGGCGATATCAGCCGCGACGGCCACCACATCGCCGTCTTCCAGTTCCAGAACGGTACTACCTCGCTGGCGATCCTCTCGCGCAACGGTTCCACCGTCGAAAGGCGGCTACCCGTCCCCAACTACGAGTTCTACAGTCATCCCCGATGGTCGCCGGACGATCGCTGGCTCGCCTATCAGCGCCAATCGAACCTCACGTTCCGGGAGACCATGTACGTGGTCCCGGCCGCCGGAGGCGAACCCCGCACCCTGGTGGACTCCACCGCGCTGGAGGGTCTCTGCTGGCTGCCCGGTGGTTCCGGCCTGATCTTCGCCTCCGCGGCCGGCAGCACCTTTCCCTACCCGCCCACTTTCAGCCTCTACACGATCCAAATTGATCGCACCCACGAAGCCCGGCTGACTTTCGGCGACGTTTCCTACGTGGAGCCGGATGTGAGCAGTGCCGGGATGGTGGCGGCGAGCCGGGTCCGCAGACAATCAGACGTCTGGCGATTTCCAACCAGCGGCGCCCCCATAGACAACGTCCGCAACGGCACGCGCCTCACCCGCCAGACAGGCCAGGCCCAGACCCCTTCGCCCAGCCCCGACGGCAAACACGTGGTGTACCTCTCCGATAGCGGCGGGCACGGCAACCTCTGGGTCGCCACGCCGGACAGCACGGCGACACGCCAACTGACGTTTGAGCGGGACCCCAAAATCACCATCGGTGTTCCGGTCTGGTCTCCCTCCGGTGAGTGGATCGTGTTCGTGCAGATGACTCCCGCGCGTGTCGAGGTATGGCTGATCCACCCTGACGGAAGCAGTCTCCATCAATTCGTTCCCAATGGTGTCGCGGCTCAGTGGTCCGGCGACGGGAAGTGGCTCTATTACGCGGTGCGCGGGAAAGACGATTCGTGTATCGAGAAGATCCCTGCGGAAGGCGGCCCGCGCACTACGGTTCGCTGCGGACACGTCGGTGTGAGCGCGATTTCGCCCGATGGAGGCACCCTGTACTTCCTCACCTGGTTTCGCGGAGACGACGGCGGTTGGAACTTCGACCTTTCCAGCGCCAGCCCGGAAAACGGCCCAGCCCACCGTTTGGCAAGGATCGCCGGCACGCGGTCACCCTACCGCCGGAGTTTCCAGCCGCTGGTCATCTCGCCCGATGGCCAATCGCTGGCAACCCCGCTCACCGATCACGGCACCACCAACGTCTGGGCTTACCCGGTGGCTGGCGGGGCGCCGCTCCAGTTAACCGATTTTGGCGACCGCGCCGTCGAGATCGTCCGCCGCGTATCGTGGAGCCCCGATGGCAAGTCCATTTACGCCGCCGTGGGGGAAGCCGATGCCGATATCGTACTGTTCGGCGGACTCATCCACTGATGCTCCCCCGCCCCGCCGGAAATAGAAAGGGCCGGGTATGTCCGGAACATACCCGACCCTCAAATTCTGCTACTGCGATCTGATCTCAATTAGTTGAAGTATGCCGCGTTGATTTCCGCGAACCGGGCGTACTCTTCGGGCAGTTCGTCCAGCACAAAAATCGAATTCGTCGGGCAAACCGGGATGCATGCGCCGCAATCGATGCACTCATCGGGTTTGATGTAAAGTTGCGGTACATCGGCGAAACCGGCCTCATCCTGCTTGGGGTGGATGCAGTCCACCGGGCAGGCTTGCACACACAACTCATCCTTCGTACACGTGTCCGTAATTACGTAAGCCATGCCGGGAATATTGCAATTCCCATGCCACCCCTAAATTACAGAAAACAAGAGGTGAAACTCGATATCCCAGTTGCGCCACCTGGGCCATATCGCGCAATCGTGCCCCAAGCCCAGTGGACGCTACACTAGGCAGTGATGAAGATCGAAACCCGCGCGGTTCACGCCGGCCGCCACATCGACCCGGCCACCGGAGCCGTCACCGCCCCCATCCACCTCTCCACCACCTTCGAACGGAGCAAGGAGGCCGATTATCCGCGCGGCTTCATCTACTCCCGCGACGACAACCCCAACCGCCGCGCCCTGGAAGAGTGCCTCGCCTCGCTCGAAGGCGGCACCGACGCCATCGCCTTCTCCAGCGGACTCGCCGTCGCCACCGCCCTGGTGCAGGGACTGCAGCCCGGCGACCACATCGTCGCGCCCGACGACGTCTATTGGGGCCTGCGCAAAGTCATCGGCGAGGTCTTCGGCAAGTGGGGCCTCGAAACCAGCTACGTGGATATGACCAGCATGGACGAGTTCCACGCCGCCCTGCGCCCCAACACCCGCCTGGTCTGGGTGGAGACGCCCTCCAACCCGCTCATGAAGATCACCAACCTGCCCACCATCGCGGCCCTGACCAGGCAGGCGGGACCGGATATCCTCACCGTTTGCGACGGCACCTTCGCCACACCCGTGCTGCAGCAACCCCTCGATTGCGGCATCGATATGGTGGTGCACTCCACCACGAAATACCTGGGCGGGCACAGCGACGTGATCGGTGGCGCGCTCATCACGCGCCATGCCAATCCACTCTTCGAGCATGCGCGCAAATCGCAGAAGTTTGGCGGCAGCGTGCCTTCGCCGTTCGATTGCTGGCTGACCCTGCGCGGCATCGATACCCTGCCGTGGCGCGTGCGCGCGCAATCGGAGAATGCGATGCGCGTGGCGCAGTTCCTGGAGGCCCACGCCGCCGTGGAAAAGGTCCACTACCCCGGCCTGCCCTCGCATCCCGGCCACAAGGTGGCGGCGCGGCAGATGTCGGCATTCGGCGGCATGCTCTCCTTCGAGGTCCGCGGCGGACGCGCAGCCGCGCTCGCCGTGGCGGCAGCCTGCGAACTCTTCATCCGCGCCACCAGCCTGGGCGGCGGACATAGCCTGATCGAGCATCGCGCCAGCATCGAAGGGCCGGATACGCGCACACCACAGGGACTGCTGCGCGTCTCCATCGGCCTGGAGCATACCGACGATCTGATCGCGGATCTGGCGCAGGCGCTGGCTACGGTTCCGGTTTGAAGAGCGTCCGCCCGCCGAGCGAGATGCGGTAGCCGAAGATCGCCAGCAGCGCAATCACGAGGAACGGCGCGGCGGCCATGCCGGCGTACCAGGCTCCGGAATCGAACACCGAGCCGAGAATCAGAACCTGGCCGGCCGCCGAGACGACGATCGCCGCCAGCAAGCCGAAGCGCAGCAACGCAACCGTAAACGCGGCATAGGCGAGAGCGGCTACCGGATAATCAATCCACGGCGTGGTGGTCGCCGGGGAAGTGGCAAAGGTGATGATCACCACGAACGCCGCGCCGGCCAGCCACTCCTTGCGGAGCAGCAGGCGCAACAGAAACAGCATCAGCGTGAACAACAATACGGAGAAGATCGCAGTGGGCAGCGCCATGATGATCGCGGCCAGCTGTGCGCGCAATCCCATCAGCGCCGAAAGCGGGGGAGACAGCAGTTGATGGCTGTTGCCATGCAGGGCCACCGTGACCACGTCCCCTAAATTCAGGACCAGGCCAAACACGATCCCATAGAGCAGATCCCGGCCCACCAGCGGATCGTGAATTCCTCTTGCCGTGTAGCGCGTCCACCCGATCATGGTGCGCGGCCACTTGCGCCGCACCCACGGCTCCAACGCCACATAGAACATGAAATTCAACGCCGCGTTGAGTCCGGCCAGACACACTGCCGCCCAGAAGCCCTGCACCTCCCGCAGCGTGGTGGTATGGTGCATGGCCACGAGGATGGATACGGACTGGCAGGCAAATAAAATGAGGCTGAGCCTGGTGGCCCCGCGCAAATCCGCGCGCGCGCTCTTCAGGCTGCGCCGCCCGAGCACGATCGCGGCGGCAAGCGAGATCCAGACGACGACCAGAATCGGAGTCTGCGAGTTGGAGTTCCGTGGCCCCGGCATGCGGCCCGGCACCGTCCACGGCCCGATGATCTGGAAAAACACGGGCCGGCCGCGCCATGCCGCCGCTTCCACGCGCAGCCTCGCGCCCGTGACCGCGTCCTTTCCAAGCCAGGCCGCGCGCGCGTCCCAACTGGCCAGCGCAGTCCACGCAGGCTCGGCTGCCTGAAAGGCGGCGGCATCCAGCCCGGCAGCCTGGAACAGCAGATTCCAATCGAACGGAGGCGGCTGGAGGGAGGGCTGCTCGATCTGATTCGGCACGGCTTCGAGCGCAAGCAGCCTGCCTTCGGTATCCAACTTGAGCCGCACCATTCCAGACTGGTCGAGCGCCGGATCGCCATAGGCCACCTGCACATTGAACTGCTGCGAAGCCGAGAGCGGCTCGGGACTTTCGCGGTACCAGAACCGGATCAGCGGCGGCTGTCCTGTGCCGGGGTTGCGCAACCGGGCCTCCGCTTGCGCCGGGTGCGACCGAGCGTAGGCCTGAAAGTCCGTTGCGTACTCCAGGCCCCAAGCGGAATCAGCGGCCTTGGCCGTGTAACCGAACGTCCGCAAGTGCACCCGCGCATCCCGTGCCAGCGCCTCCGGCGAAGCATCCAGGTTCAGTTTGGAAGTGATGAGCACGGGCGGCGCCAGCAGTACGGTAACGCCGAGCAGAAGCAGCGCGGCCGCGAGCCAGGCCACGGCGATGCGCGGCTCGAGCCCCTCGGTTTCACCGGCGGCCGCGACCACATCGGGCGAAGGCGTTTCCCCGGCGGCGAGCGCGGCCGCGAGAGGGTCTCCGCCGGGCAATCCCGCGGCCACGGTGAGGGCAGAGGCGGGGCGCAGTTTCGGATCGGGATTGAGGCAGCGGAGAATCACCTTCTCCACCGCCGGATCCACGTCGCGCGCCACGCTGGTGATGCTGGCCGGCGCCATCGCCTCCTGCATCTGCATCAGTTCCATCAGCGAACTGGCTTCGAAGGCGCGCTTGCCGGTGAAGATCTCGTAGAGCAGCAGCCCGAGCGCGTAGACATCGCTCTTGATGGTGACTTCGGTGCCCGCGAGTTGCTCCGGCGACATGTAGGCGGGCGTGCCGCTGCGCACGTCTCCCTGCAGCTGTTCGGCGAGGCCGGCGAGGCCGAAATCCATGATGACGACCTGTCCGCGGCCATCGATCATCACATTCGCCGGCTTCAGGTCGCGATGCAGCACGCCCTTTTCGTGCGCGGCGGCCAGACCGGCGCAGAGCTTGCGCGCCGTCTCCACGCCCTTATCCACGGGCAGGCGGCCGATGCGGCGCAGCAGCGAGCCGAGATCCTCGCCATCCACGAACTCCATGGAGATGTAGTGCAGCCCTTCGGCCACGCCGACATCGTAGACGCGGCAGACGTTGGGGTGCGTGACCTGGCGCGCGATCCGGACCTCATTGTAGAACCGCGCGAGCGCGCGCTCATCCTGCGCGGTGGCTTCGGGCAGGAACTTCAGAGCGACGGCTTGGCCGAGCGTGAGATCGGTGGCGCGATAGACTTCGCCCATGCCGCCGCGCCCGAGCAATCCGGCAATGCGGTAGCGTCCCGCGACCACGGTGCCGGGGAGGAAGCGGCCTTCGTCCACGGTGGAGGTGGAAGTCAGGCGCGGCTGGCTCACAAGCGCCGCACTGCCCAAAACGACGGTCTCCACAGACGTGGCATCTAACGGCGCCGCGCAGTTGGGGCAGAACCGCCCCGCCTCCGAACACTCCCGCGAGCAAGAGGGACATCGCACCATGAGAAATCAATCTTAGCGCAGCCGTTCCAGCGAGAGGCGATGCGGTTCTGCTACAACAGGAACGTGCCGCGAGACTGGGACGCTTACTATTCCGACCCCACCAACATCAAGAGCAATCCGCACCCGCTGCTGGTGCAGGTGGCGGAGTTGCTGCCGCCCGGGTGCGCGCTCGATCTCGCCTGTGGCGCGGGGCGCAACGCACTCTACCTGGCATCGCTGGAATGGCGTGTCACCGCCGTAGATGCGTCCGCCGTGGCGCTCGCGCGATTGAGCGGCGTGGAGACGCATCGCGCCGATCTGGAGAAGCACGAGTTCGCGATCGAGCCCGCCGCCTACGATCTGATCTGCGACTTCCACTATCTGCAGCGCGATCTCTTCCCCGCAATTCGCGAGGGCGTGCGTCCCGGCGGCGTCTTCACCGGCGCGATTCATCTGGCGAGTCCCGGACACAGCGAGGCGTATTCACTGCAGCCCGGGGAATTGCGCCAGGAGTTCGCGGGATGGAAGATCTCCTACTATTCCGAGAGTCCGGAGCCGCAATCCACGCGGGTTTCGGCGCGAATCATCGCACGCAGAGCCTGAGCTTCGCGGGCGCAGCAGGGCTACCCAGCTTACTTCAGCGGCTTTGGGTGCGCGAGGCGTCGCCATGCGTCCGTGCCGCCCGTCAGCGGACGCACGCGCGTGATGCCATGGCTTCTGAGGAGCAGCGCCGCACGGGCGCTGGAGGCTTCGTTTGGTCAACTGCAGAAGACAATGATGTCCCGGTCGCGCGGAATCGCGTCATGCCGCGCGCCCAGGTCCGCGGCGGCGATGCGCACCGCGCCCTCGATCGTATCCTCCGCGCTTTCCCGCTCGCTGCGCAGGTCCAGAATCATCAGCTCCTCGCCGGCATCCAGCTTGCGCCGCAGCTCTTCGGCGGTGATGCGCGCCACCGCCAGGGTACGCAGGAAGCGCTGCCGCTGTACATATTTCCAGGCGATCCAGCCGCCCAGCAGCGTGATCGCGAGCACGATCAGGCCGGAGCCCATGCGCATGGCATAGCCACCCACCTCTTCGATCTGGTTGCTGAACATGTAGCCCAACCCCAGGTAACTGCTCAGCCAGATCAGCGCGCCCAGCGAATCGAAGACGAGGAAGCGCGTCCGGGTCGCGCCCGCGCTGCCAGCCAGCGGCGCGGCGATTGCATTCAGGCCGGGAACGAATTTCGAGACCAGCAGCGCGTTCACACCGTATCGCGCGAACGTGTCTTCGGTCTGGCGCACACAGGAATCCGGCACCAGCGCCACGCGGCAGAGGAAGCGCAGGATTCTGCCGCCGCGCCGCCGTCCCAGCTGAAACCAGACGTTGTCCGCGATCAGGCACGCCGTCATCCCGCTCAGCGCAATTCCCCACAAGTGCATCTGCCCCGTGCGCACCAGCGCTCCGCAGGCCAGCAGCAGCGGGATCGAGGGCAGCGGCAGCGCGCCCTGTTCCGCCAGCAGCCAGCAGAACAGCAACAGGTAGCCATACCGCATCAGAAATTCGGCCGGATGATGCATCTAACTACAGTTTACAACGTGCACTTTCCGGCGCCCTCACGGCGGCGTGCCCTGGGGGCTTCACCGCTCGGGGACTGCCTGATAAATGGTGTAGCTGGAGTTGTGGAAGACCATCCGGTACTCGTCGCGCAGAAGCCGGCTCATGTAGGCGTGAATGGCCGGAGCCAGCGTCGCCGAGTGCTCGAACCAACCCTGGTAAATGGTGTTGGCGACGATCAGCGGAGCGCGGCGCCCCGTGAAGTAGCCGAGGCGCAGATCGTCCACCATGCCCGAATCGAAGCCAAATTCGAAGGCGAACTCGCCCCCCGCGATCATGTGCGGCGCGGCCCCGGTGGAGCGCACGAACGCGACCGCGTGAGCGTAATCCCAACGCTCCGGCGTCACGCAGAGGCCGCGATAGAGCGCGTTCCCCTGCAACGCGGCGAAGAGCAGGATGGCGGCAGCGAGGCCAGCCGCCACCAGCTTCCGCCCGGATCGCGCAAAGAGAGAGTGCAGGCAAATCGCCAGGCACGCGCACACGACCGGCAGCGTGTGAATCACGTAGCCGGAACTCTTGAAGCCATCGAAGACGCCCAGCAGCAGATAGTCCAGAGCGCCCAGCAGCAGCAGCGCCCGGTAACCGCTCTGGCGGCGGATGGAGGGCAGGAGCACGCACGCCGCGACCGCCATCACGTAGATGCCCAGTGCGAGCAGCGCGACGCGATCGGCACGGTCGGCGGCGAAGCGGCCGAACACGGCGCCGTAGCGAAAGGTCAGCTCCGCCTTGAGCCCGGCGAGCGGCGAAGCCAGGCCCTGCAAACGGCTCACGCCGGTGAACTCCCGGCCGATCCCGTTGATGTTGCCGAAAAACTGCGTACGGAATTGCGAGGGCGCCTGCAGGATGTAGAGGCCCCATGCCGCCAGCACGCCCAGGTAAGGGGCGGCGATGCACGGCAGCGCGGGCCAGCGCAGCCGGCGACGGTCGAAGTAGATGGTGAGCAGTAGCAGCCCCGCCGCGTACAGCGTGCCGCAGGCGTGGGCCATGCACGCAGTGGCGGCGAGCGCGTTGCCGGCGAGAATCGCGAGGAGCAGCGAGCGCTCGCGCCAGCGCAGATAGGTGGCCCAGCCCAGCGTGCCGAGCGCGGCGCAGAGCACATCGGGGCGTCCCAGTTCGGCGAAGGTCAGGAACCGGACGTCGGTCGCGGCAATCGCCAGCGCCGTCAGCGCGACCGCGCGAGAAATCCCGAGCCGCTTCCACACCTCGTACCACGCCAGCAGCAGCACCGCGCCGGCCGCGATCGATAGCCAGCGCATCACCGTCAAGCTGAAGCCGAAGAGCCGGTACCAGAGCGATTGCAGCAGCGGATACAGCGGCGGAATCCAATACGTGTGGCGGTCAAGACCTTCGAGCCACGTCCCTTTGCTCTCGAAGATCGTCGTGCCCAGATAGCCCCTGTGAATCAGGTTCAGGGCTGGACTGGCAAACCACGCCTCGTTCGTCCAGACGAACTCGGCGCGCGCCATCCACCCTGCCAGCAGCAGGTAGAGGGCAAGCACCGCTAGCGGCAGCGTTCGCCGCCGGAGAAACGGGGCCGCGTTCACCGCGCCGCTACTTGTTGCGGTTTCTGCGCCAGGCCACGAATCCCATGCCGGCCAGACCCGCGGCCATCAGGCCAATGGTGCCAGGCTCCGGAGTGACTACCGAATCGAATCCGAGCGCGTATGCCGGAGCGGCAAGCGCGGCCACGGCCACTGCAAACAAAACTGTCCTCATCGTTTCTCCCATGGCTGGCTCTTGCCAGTCGTTACTTATTGCGGTTCCGGCGCCAGGCCGCGAATCCCATCCCGGCCAGGCCGGCGGCCATCAGGCCGATGGTGCCGGGTTCGGGCGTGATCACCGAATCAGATCCGTTGGCGTACACCGGGGCGGCAAACGCCGCCACGGCCACGGCAAACAAGAAGGTCTTCATTGTTGCTCCCTTGACTGGCGCTTGCCAGTCGTTACTTGTTGCGATTTTTGCGCCAGGCCACCAAGCCCAGGCCGGCCAGGCCCCCGACCATCAGCCCGATGGTGCCGGGTTCGGGCGTGATCACCGAATCCAGTGCCAGAGCCTGCGTGGGGATGGCGAATGCCGCTACTGCCAGGACAACTATCAGCTGTTTCATCCTTGCTCCCTTTTCCTTCGTTTGCCGCGCCCTTTCGCTACCCGCGAAAGAAGCCGGCGTGACACGCTGCAACTGATTTCGTAATGGGTCCAATTATACATCTAACCCCGCACAAGGGAAGCGCTATTTCCCGCGCCCCGCCAGAGAAGGCTCCGCCTGCAAATGTAGGGTAAGATCGGGGACGCGTGCGCATCCTGCTCCTCACCAACGTGGTGCCCTATCCGCCGCGCGGCGGCGTGCACCTGCGCGTCTACAACCTGCTCACGCGAATCGCGCGCAAACACGAAGTCACGCTCGGCTGCCACTCCTGGGGCGAGGAGGGCCGGGAGAACGCCGCCTGGCTCAACCGCCACTGCTTCCCCACCGTGGAGGCGCCCATGAGCGTCGGCAACTGGCGCCACATCGTTCCGGCGCTCGGCAATGCGCTGCGCGGCGTCCCGCCGGAAATGGCCCAATACCAACTGCCCGGACTGCGCGCCCTGCTCCGCCGCGAGCGCTTCGACCTGGTGCAGGTGGAAGAGACGTGGCTAGCCCCCTACATCGATTCCATTCCGCGCGCCTGGCCCACCAGAACCGTGATCACGTTCCACAACATTCACGCGGTGCAGACGCAGCGCATGGCGGAGATCGAGCCTGTGGCGTGGC
>CAIRBY010000062.1 GCA_903876865.1 uncultured Acidobacteriia bacterium | reverse complement strand
TCGTCGTTGGCGCCTTGCTTGATGTAGCCCTCGAAGAGGTGTCCGCCGATGGCGACTTCCTGGGTGGTGCTGCCATCGCCGGGGATTTCGGCGTGGACGATCTCCTGTTTGTTGGGCACCTGCTCGCTCTTGGTGATGGAGCGGAGGGTGACCTTCTGTCCGCGAGCGAGCAGGGTTTCGAGGCTGCGCGCGGCTCTGGGGGAGAGTGCCCACGCGGCGGTGTTCGGCTGGGCGTTGACGTTGGTGGAGACGATCTCGTCGGGGTAGTCGGTGGCGCGGTCACCGGCGCCGATGGCGCTGATGCCTACCACTCCGATGGCGCCGGCGGCCACGGCGCGGGTGTAGACGCCGCCGAGACCGCTGGGCGCGAGCGAGAGTACGAATTTGCCCTTGAGGTCTTTGCCTTCGAGTTCCTGAGGTGTGCCTTGGCCCACGCTGATGAGTTCGCCAGAGATATCGCCGTTGGCGTTGGATGAGGCGAGCGATTCGGGGATGTCGTGAATGTCGTAGATCTTCACGCTTTTGGGCGTGGTGGTCCAGAGTTCGCCGACTACGGGTTGATAAGTCTGGCCGGTGGGATAGTCTTCGATGGCGACATTGCTGAAGCCGTATTCCTTGGCATACTTCGCCACGACTTCCGACTCGCGGAAGTGGCCTTGATATTCGGAGGGTGGGCGCACGAACTGGTACGGGACCAGATCGAGCACGTGATGCATGGCGCGCTCGCCGGAGACTTCATTGATGATGGCGGTCATCTGCTGCTGCGAGAGCAGGGTGCGGTCCTCTTTCTCTTGTCCCAGCAGAATTCCGCCAATGCATGCCAGGCAGAGTGTGCCGGCCAGAACCATCCATTTCGCTTTCATGCTTCTCCCCTTCTTATGCCTAGATCAGGCAGGTGCCGTGACGCCTCTTGGGCGCGACAATCCTACCGCATTTCGGAGGGTGGCTGCAATTGTGGCAAGGCCGAGTTCAGGGTGTGGCGATTGGGTGGAGTCGGCGCGGCCGGCTTGGTATAGTGCTCGTCATGATGAGCCCAACACCGCAACAGGATGAGTTTGTCAACGAGATGGTGGCCAGCAGGGAGTTCTTCGCGCGGTCCACGCGGGTGCTCGAGGAGAACGACTCGGGGTTCCGGCCGCAGGAAGGCATGATGACGGTGGCGCAGCAGGTGGCGCATACGGCGCAGACGCTCGATTGGTTTATCGAGGGTGCGTCGCGGCCGGAAGGGTTCGATCTGGATTTCGAGAAACACGCGAGGGCGCTGGAGGCGGTGACTTCGCTCGCCGCGGCGCGGCAGATGCTGGAAACGGCATATGCGAACGTGATCGAGTTTCTGCGGGGGCGCAGCGCGGAGGAACTCGCGCGGCCGCTGCCGCCCGGTCCGGTGATGGGCGGGCAACCGATCAGCGGCATCGTAGGGGCCATGGTGGAGCACTGCGCGCATCATCGCGGGGCGCTGACGGTCTATTCGCGACAGCTGGGAAAAGTGCCGCCGATGCCATACGGCGGATGAAGCGAGGCGCCGTTCTGTTGGCGCGTGGGCGAAGGTGGGATCGGGATCGGCTTCTACGCTTTCATGGGGCCACGCCACGGGATGAGCATGGGCACCTGGCGGCGATAGCGGGCGTAGGCGTCACCGAACTCGGATAGCAGATCCTTTTCTTCGAGGGTGGCGCCGAGGCAGACCCAGGTGGTCCAGAGGACGTTGAAGAGCAGGCGGTCGGCGGTGAGGTCGGGGCAGGACCAGATCAGGAGGAGGACCCCGCAATACCAGGGATGGCGCATCCAGCGGTAAGGGCCGCGGACCAGAAAGACCGGTGGCGGCGACGGGTTGTGGCGCAGGCCGGCGCGGATGGCGGCGAGGCCGAAGAAATCGATGTCGCGGACGGCGACCGCTCCCCAGATGAAGAGCGCGAGCGCGAGGAGAGGGGCGGTTTGGGCGGCCCAGCGGTAGGCGCCGCGGAGCGTCAGCAGGTGAAGGGAGGATGGCTGCCAGAGCAGGACGACGGCAGCCAGTACGATGCCGGAGGCGAGGCTGTAGATGGCGCGGTGGAAGGGGGGCGGGATCACGGCGGCGAGGCGCGCCTTGAAGCCAGAGCGCACCATGCCGCTGTGCTGGAGGAAGAAGGCACAGGAGAGCAGGGCGTCCCAGGGAAGGAGGAGTGATTCGGGCCAGTGCAGCGGCAGGATCGCGGTTCCGACGGGGCGGAAGGCGAACAGCAGTAACGATCCGGCGGCAGAGACCGTGGATAGCAGCATGAGAGCGTAAGCGATCGGTTTGCGGCGCATGACTGGCTCAGGCGACAGGCCCCGACGATCAGGATACTGAGTCGAGCCGGCAGGAGCAATGGGCAAGCGCCGGTGATGCTGCAAGCTGGCCATTGCCGGTGAAATCCGGCGGACGTATACTTGGGCTGGATTGCGCTCCAATCAGGATGATGAGGTCCCGTTAGGAGGTAAGACGGTGGTGAAGGTTGCCGCAGTTGTTGTTCTACTGTCCACGTTGGCGTTGCCTGTTTTCGGCAAGACGCACAAAGTCACTTACCCCAATGCCTGCGGCGAGGTGTGGGCCGCGGTCAAGGACACGCTCGGGAATGCCGAGAACTACACGGTGAAACTCACCGACGAAGCCAGGATGACGGTGTCTTATAGCGTGAAGCACGCGGCGCACGTCACGATTACGGGTGCGCTGCGGCAACGGCCGAACACGGTGTCCCTGCGTCCTCAGGGAACGGGTTGCGGGATGGAGGTGGAGTCGAATTACAGCGGGTTCGAGCACAATGACGCGGGCGATTTCACCAAGCGCGTCAACGAGGCGCTGGCGAAGCGGAAGGAGAGTACGCCTGCCGAAGCGGCGACGCCACCGAAGGTAAGATAGGGAGTCCGGGAGGCTGCAGCGCGGGGCTGAGATGGTATGGCGGGGCCGGTGCGCGTCTGGAAGAATGACGCCGCATGCGTAACCGCACCGCGCTTTCCAGAGCTTTACGCGATCAATTAACGTGCGGTAGCGGCACGGGCCTGGGGTGTACCGCTCGGAGTGGCGTGCCTGGCCACATAGGATTCGATGGCGAGACGGGCAACGCGGCAACTGGCGCGGGCATCATTCGCCATTGCTCGCAGTTCATTGTAGTCTGGCGATGCTTCCCCCATTCGCTTCAGGGACATGAGCAAACGAGAATAGAGGAGGGCTGCCTGAGAGTATTCCACAACAAGTTGAGTTCTTTCCTAGTCTGGCATGGCGGCCAACATTTTCTTCAGAGTGTCTTCATTATGCGCTCAATTGTGAGTAATAAGACCGGGTACTCTGAAAAAATCTCCGGTATCTATCGGGCAGGCGGCTTCTTTCCGATGATGGCGGTGAAGCGCCGATCCCGAAAACCGGCTTCATCCACTTGGCGGGCTGGTCTCCCAGGGGGGGGGAGACGTGGGGGGCGCATGATTTCTCACGATTCGGTCTGGATGAGGGCAAGCTAAAGCATGCCCCACCGGGGGGGCCGGATTGCTCCGGCCCGGTGACGCGCGGGGATTATTTTTTCGGAGTGAGGTGGATGAGGGCGCCGGGGTTGGCGTCTTCGACGATCCAGAGGGAGCCATCGGGGGCTTCCTGGACGCTGCGGACGCGCTTGCCGATATCCCAGCGCTCGGCGGTTTTGGCGCCGCCGTGGCCATCGAAGAGGATGCGGGTGATGCACTTGGTGGCGAGGCCGCTGACGAAGCCGCTGCCGTTCCATTGGGGGAAGGTCTTGGCGCCGGTATAGAACATGAGATTGCCGGGGGCGATGACGGGGACCCAATAGAGCGCGGGTTTGGCGAGGTCGGGGCGGGTATCGGGGCTGGGGATGGGCACGCCGTTGTAGTTCATGCCGTAGGAGACGAGGGGCCAGCCGTAGTTCTTGCCGCGCTCGATGAGGTTGAGTTCATCGCCGCCGCGAGGGCCGTGCTCGACTTCCCACAATTCGCCGGCGGGGGAGAAGGCGAGGCCGTAGGGGGTGCGGACGCCGCTGGCCCAGGTTTCGGCGGGGGTGAGGTTGGGGCTGGTCAGGGTATAGGTGCTGACCACCTTGGCGTTTTTGGCGGCTTCGGTGTCGCTGGGCGGATCGATGAGGGGCAGGGTGGCGGCGCCGGTTTTGCCGGCGTTGGGGTTGCCGGGGGCGGGCTTGCCATCGAGGGTGAGACGGAGGATTTTGCCGACGGGCTGGTCGGGATCCTGGGCGGGGGTCATGCGCTGGCGGTCGCCGACGGCGAGGAAGAGATACTTGCCATCGGGAGAGAAGGCGATGGGGCCGCCTGCCTGGCCGCCTTTGCCGGTGGGCAACTGGCGCCAGAGGACCTCGAAGTTCTCGAGCTTGGCGCTGGTGGCGGTGGCATTGAGTTTGGCGCGGGCGAGGGCGTAGCCGCCGCCGTAAGTGCCGGGTTCGACATAGGTGAGATAGATGCTGTGGTCGGTGGCGTAGTGGGGCGAGAGGAAGACGCCGAGCATGCCGCACTGGCCCTGCCAATAGACAGCGGGCGTGTTCTCGATCTGGATCTTCTCACCCTGCTGGGAGACGAGCCACACGGGTCCGACCTTTTCGGTGACGAGCATGCGGCCATCGGGGAGGAAGGCAATGTGCCAGGGCAGTTTGAAGGTGGCCACCGTGGTCATGGTGAAGGGTGCGGTGGCTTCGGGCTTCTGCTCTCCCACATTGACCTGAGGCCAGGCCACTACGGAGGCCAGCGTGAATAGCAACGCCGCTTTCGCCAATTTCATCGTCATGTTTACTTTGCTCTCCTTGGTGCGCGATCCGGGGTGTATTGCCAATCGTACACTACGGGGAGGGTCGGGCTGAAGCGGGGATGGGGGATGGGGGAAGAGCGGGACGGGGGGGGGCCGCGCGGACGGGGCGTCCGCCCCACTGGGTGCGGGATCGGTTGCCGGGTAGTTTCGGAGTTCGCTACCCTAAACCTTTGCAAGGAGCACGAAGATGAGAATGGCCGGCTGGGTGTTGGTGGGCTTGTGCGCTGCGGGATTGGCTGCTGGATTAGCTCGGGGAGAAGAGGGCAAGTGGACGCCGCAGCAGTTGCTGCAGTTCGACCCGGCGTGGCTGAAGCAGCAGGGGCTGGAAGTGCCGGTGTCACGGCTCTGGAACCCCGCGCGGGGAACGGGGCTGCTGGCGGCGACGGTGAGCACGGGCGGCTGCTCGGGCGGGTTCGTCACGGCGACGGGACTGTTCCTGACGAATCACCATTGCCTGTTCGGGATCGTACAGGAGCATAGCCGGCCGGGGCGGGATCTGATCACGGACGGGTTTGTGGCGCAGACGCGCGAGCAGGAATTGCCGGGCAAGACGATGCGGATCACGGTGCCGCACCGGTTCACGGATGTGACGACGGCGGTGCAGGCGGCGGCTGCGGGGCGGGCGAGCGACCTGGAGGCGAGCAAGGCGGTGGAGGCGAAGCAGAAGGCGCTGGTGGCGGAGTGCGAGAAGGCGCCGGGGATGCGCTGCAACGTGGCGGTGTTCGATGGCGGGCTGCAGTATGTGCTGGTGGAGAGCCTGGAGCTGACGGATATCCGGCTGGTGTATGCGCCGCCGCGGGCGATTGGGGAGTTCGGGGGCGAGCCGGACAATTTCCGCTGGCCGCGCCACACGGGCGATTTCGCGATGGCGCGGGCGTACAAGGACGGCAAACCGTATCAGCCGGAGTTCTATTTTCCGATCGCGGGCACGGGGGTGAAGGCGGGCGATTTCGTGATGGTGATGGGGTATCCGGGGCGGACGATGCGCTCGATGACGTCGGCGGAAATGGCCAATGAGCGCGATTACCGGTTCGGGTTGCGGGGCGAGGTGTACGGGGAGTGGATCCGGCTGCTGGAAGAGACGACGAAGGGAAACGCGCAGGGGACGATCGCGGTGGCGGCGACGCTGAAGACGCTGAACAACAACCACACGAATGCGCAGGGGCAGCTGGCGGGGCTAGCGCGCGGGCACATCATCGAGAAGCAGAAGGCGGCGGATGACGCGGTGGTGGCGTGGGCGGCGAAGCAGGCGGCATCGGCGAAGGCGCTGGGGGCGAAGCAGGAGTTGGACCGGCTGGCGGCGGAGCGGCGCGCGGTGGCGACGCGGGATTTCCTGTTTCAGGCGATCCGGCCGGGGGCGGTGGCGCTGCGCGTGGCGACGTCGCTGGTGCGGTTGGCGGCGGAGCGGGCGAAGGCGGATGCGGAGCGCGATCCCGAGTATATGGAGCGGCAGTGGAAAGCGCTGCGCAACACGATGGAGCGGGAGCAGCAGAGCTTTTTCCGTCCGGCGGACGAGGCGATGCTGGCGCATTGGCTTGCGCGCGCGGGAAAGCTGGGCGGGGGCGAGCGGATTGCGGCGGTGGCGGGGAAGTCGCGGGCCGATGTGGCTGCGTGGTACGAGGCGACGAAGGTGACGGAGCTGGCGGAGCGGCTGAAGATGTTCGACGAAACGACGGAGCAGTTGCGGGCGCGCAAGGATCCGATGCTGGAACTGGCGTTCGCGCTGGAGCCGGAGTTGCGGCAGTGGCAGAAAGATACGCAGACGTATGACGGCGCGGTGGCGCGGCTGCGGCCGGAGTGGCGGCGGGCGGTGATCGCGCACGCGGGGAAGCCGGTGGCGCCGGACGCGAACAGCACGCTGCGGGTGAGCATCGCGCACGTGAAGGGGTATGTGCCGCGCGACGGGGTGGTGTACACGCCGCAGACTACGCTCGCGGGGATGATTGAGAAGCACACGGGCGAGGATCCGTTCGAAGTGCCGGGCTTCATTCTGGAGGCGGCGAAGAAGACAAGCGCGGAGAAGGTGCCGCTGGATTTCCTCTCGGATGCAGATACGACGGGAGGGAACTCGGGGAGTCCGGTAATCAACGGGCGGGGAGAGCTGGTGGGTCTGAATTTCGACCGCGTGTGGGAGAACGTGGCGAACGATTTCGGCTACAACCCGGACGTGGCGCGGAATGTGAGCGTGGACATGCGGTTCTTCGTGTGGCTGCTGCGGGATGTGCAGCACGCCGACAATATTCTGGGCGAACTGGGCGTGCGGTAAGGCGGGGTGCGCGGGCGCGCTCAAAAAAATACCGGCGGCGGTGTCAATATGGCGCCGGATTCCGCCTCTCTTCAGCTGTAGGTCAAAAAAACGATGGCGTGGCGGCGGAGAGAAGAGTCTCCCCACCGCGGGCGCGGTGACCGTTCACTAAGACCGAACCACACTCAGGAAGCGGAGGAGAATGTAATGAAGCACGTATATGAGCAGTACCGTATTGCCAGAGGCTTGCCTGCCTGCGCGTTGCTGGCGCTGGCGCTAGCGATGGCGCAGCCCGCGCTGGCGTTGACTTTCCGGTCCTGGGTGTCGCACAACGGGCACGACACGAGCGATTGCTCGATCGACCATCCCTGCCGCACGTTCCAGCGCGCGCACGACGTCACCTACCCGGAGGGCGAAGTGGATGTTCTGGACGCGGGAGAATACGGAACCGTGCGGATCAACCACCCGATTACGATCGATGGCGGCAACCTGGCTTACGTTAACAATATCGTTGCGGTAACGATTGACTCCACAGTGGCCGGCACCGTGATTCTGCGGAACTTCTCCATCGCCACCGACGCCTCGGATCGTCAGATCGACTGGTATGGCGGGAACCTGCACATGGAGAATGTGACCAACGGGAAAGTGAACATTAATCCGCGCTACGGATTTCTGGTGGACGCCACCAGCACGCGCCACCTGTATATGCACAACACCACGATCACCGTCACCACGACCGCGGTGTATGCGACGCTTGGCACAAACCCCGGCCGGGGTGCGCAACTACTGCCGGTGGAAGTGACGATCGACCACTGCAAGTTCGAAGGCATAACGGGCTATTCGAACTATCCGACCCTCGGCATCGATCTGGAGTTTGGCAGGGCGCGCGTGACCAATTCGGTGATTACGGGTTTCGACAAAGCGGTGGTGGCCGGGGCCGGGGTAGAGATCGACCTGGCGGATTCTTCGATCACGAACTCGGTCACGGCGGTGTCGGTCCACGGTGTCAGCACGGATGTGGGCGGGGGCACGGTTCGGCTCGCGGGGAACAACATTCATGGCAACACGAACGCGTTCAGCGTGCTCGGAGGCGGCCAGATCATATCGTTTGGAAATAACCGGATCGCGGGAAACTCGAACAACGAAACTCCCACCAGCACAATTGCGCTGAAGTAAGACTGGGGAGGATCGCGAGAGGTGGAGCCGGCGCCGGGCCTGGGAAAAGGTCCGCCGCCGGCTTTTTGCGTGGCAGGGCCGGTGGGCGGTTTTTCGGCGACAGAGCGGCGGGATGGCGCTCCGTGGTAAAAAGGTGGAACGGCCGGGCGAAGGACGCTTCGCCGTGAAGGGGCCGTGTTCGGGGATTCCGACCGGAGATTCCGGGAGCGGACCTTTCCGTTGTTCAGCCGGCCAGTTCCCTCGTACTGCCAGCCTCAGATGTACTCGACTCTCGCTCTCAGCAAAACAGGAAGTGCGCATGTTTGGACGTGGTAACTGGGCCATTGTTGGCCTCGCGAAAGAATCACTGGAAGCATTCAAAGGCAGCTTGGAAGACCGGACGGTGATGGCGGCTGCCTCGCAGATGGCGGCGGCGGCGATCACGCGGCAATTCAGTGTGGATGCGCTGGGGATCAATCCCTTTGGCGCTCCGCGCCTGGATGAGGCGCATCCACTGGAGTTGAAACATCAGGAGGAACTGGCGCAGTTCGCGACGACGGAGCAGGACGCGCGCGCGGAGACCACGCTCGGGGCGGAGATTCTGGAGTGCGAGGGCTACGGGCAGGGCGTGGAGCAGTTCCGGCTGCACCCGACGATGCCGTGGTACGGGCTGTGGGCCGTTTCCAACGAGTGGAAGGACGTAAGCGACCTGGCCTCGATCAAAGAGCAGCGCTCTTACGAGTTACTGGACCGGCCGTATAAGTTCCTGCAAGCGACGGATAAGGGACCAATCGACAAGGAGACGCTGGGAGTAACTGCGGCGGTGCGTAAGCAAGTGCCGGTGTTACTCGATTTTCACGAAGGCCGCGTCTATATCGAGAACAGTAATAAGAAGGTCATTTACTCGATCATTGTCCAACTGAACCAGTTAGGGGCCGAGATACTGCCGGTGGCGTGGACTTATCCCCTGGCGAACTGGACGGCGGAAGTGGTGGGCAGATTGTACGAGGCCACGCAGTATCAGGCCGAGTTCCAGAAGCGGGCCGATGAGGCGACGCGGTTCACTACCAAGGAGATCGAAAAGCTGGAGGATCGCGAAGTGGAAGCGATCGTGGCGAATTATTTTTCGATGACGGATCTGGGGGGCGACGTGTGGGCGGGGATTTCCGGTCCGGCGCAGATCCGGCTGCACGACGCGAGTCCGCCGATCGGGGTGAGGGCTCCGACGACGGCGACGACCTTGCTGAAGATGACGAATGACGCCACGGTGATTGCGGGCGCGGTGACGTTGCAGGAGCGGATCACGGCGACGAGCAAGAAGGGCGGGGAGTTCACGTTCCGCAAGGAGATGCTCCGCATCGACGTGAACGACCGGATCAATCTGCCGGATGTGGGGGCGGCGATGCTGCGCGGCTTCGATATTCCGCGGTTCCGGAAGGACATTCAGCGGGAGATCAAGCAGACGAAGCAGGTTCCTACGATCGAGCAGTTCTGGGGCACGTGGCTGCACGAATTGACGAATGCCGTGCGCGCGATCGAGGCGGCATTCCGGGACGTGCTGGAACTCAGCGGCAATCAGCAGGCGGGCATTCTGCCGATGCGGGTTCCGGGTAAGGAAGAAGTTGTGGAAGACGTGAAGGCCTGAGGGCGGCGCAGGCTACGGGCGTCAGCGAAACTGCTCGACGAGCATGAGGTCGCTGCCGATGGCGTCGCGTTTGGAAAAGAGCAGATAGCGGCCATCGGGTGAGAGCGCGAGACCGGCATCCGGGCGCGGTGTGGCGAGGACGGGGCGGATCGCGGAGGTCGCGAAGTCCAGGAGTTGCACGGCGCCGTTGTGGGTGAAGTAGATGCCCTTTTCGGTGAGTGCGTAGTTGAACCGGTAGAGCGAATCGAGCACCTTCTCTTCCGGTCCGCCGGTTACGGGCATGCGCCAGAGCGATCCCTGGCCCATCGCAATCACGGGCTTGACGAAGTAGAGAGTTTTTCCATCCGCGGATTCCTGCGCCGCCATGCCTCCACTGTGCGTGATTTGGACGGGGTTGCCGCCTTGCGAGGGCATCTTCCACACTTGCGCGCTCACGCCGGCGCCGGAGGCAAAATAGAGCCAGTGGCCGTCGCGCGACCAGGTGGCGCCATAGTTGGATGCGTTGCCATGCGTGATCTGCCTGACCTTGCCGCCATCGGCGCCGATGCTGTAGACCTGGTAGGCGCCGGTGGCATTGGAATCGAACGCAATAGAGCGTCCGTCCGGCGACCAGTGTGGTGTACCCGTGTTCGACCGGCGCATAGTGGTTATGGCGGCGGCCTTGGAGCCATCGGCCTCGCAGACCCAGATTTGATCGGTGCCGGAACGGTCGGAGTAAAAAACGATGCGCCGTCCGTCCGGGGAGTACTGGGGATAGACCTCGCGCCGGGTGGAGGCAATGAAAGGCTCGGGTGTGGCGGGACTGGCTGGTTGGGCGGTGAGATCGAAGCGCCAGATGTTGCTGTTGGACGTGGCGACGGAATACGCCAACCGGCGGCCGTCTCTGGTCAGCGCCATGCTGGTGACTCCGGTGCCGAGCGACAGCATCTTTTCCGGAGGGGCACCGCTCGTGGCCGAGATGCGATAAACCTCGCCGTGCTGCACGAGGTTGAAGAGAAGATGCCGCCCCCCGCCGGCCCAGGCGGTACGAAACGGCCCCGGGCCGGTCACGGACAGTTTTTTCGGTTCCCCGTGGGGAGAGAAGTCCTTGGAGAGGTTGAGGGCATAGAGTTCGGTGCCACTCACATCAATCCAGCGCACGAATGCCAGGGTATCGCCGTCGGGAGAAAACGCGGGACTGGCATCGCCGACTGAGGTGGCGGGCGGATCGGTGAGCGGGCGGGTTTCGCCGGTCTCCACCGAAAGCAGGTAGATCCGGTCCGGCCCTTTGCGCTCGATATCGCCGACCACGGCGAGCCATTTTCCATCGGGCGACCAGGAAAGCCCCATCCCCCTGCCGTGGGAAGGGAACTCGGCCAGTTTGCGCTCCGGTCCGCCGAGGGGAGGAATCAGGATGATGGCAACCCGGTCGCCGGGCAGAGCACGCTCGAAGGCAAGAGTCCGCCCGTCGGGAGACCATTGCGGCTCAATGTCCGCCTCCGGGGCGGTGGTGAGCCGGAGGGGCGCTTCGGAGCCGATGGACTTCACATAGATGTCCCAGTTGTTCGCCGCGGGGCCGTTCCACTGAAACGCGACCTGATTGCCATCCGGGGAGAAACTGGGGGCGGATTCACTTCCCGGATAGGCGGTGAAGACGACCGGTTCGTTGAGGGAGGCCTCGCCCGGCGCGGGCAGGAGGAAGCGGTAGGCTCCGAGCGCGGCGGCGAGCAGGGCGACGGCAAGTCCGCCCCAGACGAGGGGTCGGGAGCGGCGCGGTTTTGGGTCCGGGGGAGGGGGCGGTGCCTGGGGAACGGGGGCGAGTTCGGGTTCCGGGGTGGGCAGGGCTTCGACTTCCACGGTAGCGAGGAAGCGGTAGCCGATGGTCGGGATGGTCTCAATGAAGCGGGGTTGCTTGGGATCGTCGTCGAGGGCTTTGCGGATTTGGGCGATGGCGCGGGTGAGGGCGTTGTCCGAGACGGCCACTCCCTGCCAGACGACGGTCAAAATCTCGTCTTTGGGGACGGCGCGGTGGCGGTTTTCGATCAGAAAGTGGAGCAGGCGGAAGGATTTCGGCTCCAGCGGCCGCACTTCTCCGGAGACGGTAAGTCTAAGATTCGAAACATCTAATGCGGCCTCTCCGAAGCGGTAGCAGGCCGGCGGTAACTGCATCATGAATCCATCACCCCATCCGGGAACAAGATCCGGCGGCCGTCACGACTTCGCAGGTGCTGGAGCCTCATTCTGGCCCCATGCGAAACCTGTTCCTTTACGGCTCACTCATGATAGCGATGGCGGCAGTACCTTGCAACGCCCGGACATCTTCCGGCTCGGAAGGCTCACTGAAACTCGGCATGGTCTCGGGGAGACCGGTGGTGGAGGGGATCTTCCTGAACGGGCAAGGCCCGCTGCGGTTCCTGCTGGACACGGGGGCGCAGACGAATCAGGTGGACGAGCGGATTGCGCGGAAGTTCGGGCTGGCGCCGACCTTCCGGACGGCGATGGGGACGGCGGCGGGGGAGGTGCTGGTTGAGGGCGGGCGGGTGGCGGAGGTGACGCTGGGACCGGCGACGGCGGCCAAACAGGAGTTCCTCTTTACCGGGCTGGAGGGAGTTCACACGCTGGCCTCCAACATACAGGGTGTGCTGGGGCAGGAGTTCCTGTCTCACTTCGACTACCTGTTGGATTTTGCCGGCCACCGGCTGGTGATTGGCGGCGGGGCGCCGGATGGCGGAAAGCGGGTGGGGTTGAACCTGGTGGACGGGCGGCCGACGGTGGAGACGGACAGGGGCAAACTGGTGCTGGATTCCGGCACGGAGAGCGCGATTCTGTTCGGGAGCGGCGGGGCGGGGCAGGGGGGGCGGATGGTGACGGCGTCCGGCAGCGCGGCGGTGTCTGCGGTGCAGCGGCTCAAGGTGCGGATTGCGGGGCGGGAGTATGTGACCTCCGCGGCATCGGTGGCGCGGGTCTCGCCGCAGGAGGACGGACTGCTGCCGGCCAGCCTGTTCCATGCCGTGTACGTGAGCAACTCGGAGAAGTACCTGGTGCTGGATCCGGCGCCGGAGGCGAAGCGGTAGAGCGGCGGCGGGAAGGGGCGGCGACATTTGGCGGCGACATTTGGCAGCGACATGTATCAGTACAACCCGGGTGCGGCTTTGCGTATGATGGAACTGAATGAACGTGGATGAAACAGTGCTGAATGAGGTGGTTCGACGCGTGCTTACGGTGGCGCGTCCGGACCGGATCATTCTGTTCGGTTCCGCGGCCACGGGGCAAATGACCAAGGACAGCGACATCGATCTGCTGGTGGTGGAAGCGACGACGGCGAACACTCACGAGAGGCGGCTGGAGATTCGGGGAGCGGTGGGAGACATCGGATATCCGGTGGATGTCATCGTGATGCGGACAGAACGCTTCGAGCGAACGAAGCGGTGGATCGGCGGCATTGCATACCCGGCGAACAAGTACGGGCGCGTCATTTATGAAGCCGCTTGATCCGGATCTCGAATCCTTGTTGCGCGAGTGGGTCGAGAAGGCGGAGGCCGATCTCGAAGCTGCCGATCGGCTGGCACCGTCTGTGGCGACGAGCGCACGCCTGCGCGAAATTGTTGGCTTTCATTGCCAGCAGAGCGTCGAGAAATACCTGAAGGTGTTGCTGACCTTTTACCAGATCGAGTTTCCCAAGACTCACGAGATCGAGCGATTACTGGCACTGGTGGGCAATGCGAATGCCGCGGTGGCGGACGCACTGGGCTGCACCAAGTGGCTGGGGCCATTCGCGGTGGACATCCGGTACCCGGGTGATGCGGCTGAAATGGTAGCGGGTGACGAGGTCCGGGCGATCGAACTCGCCCGCTTCGCGAAGGGTGTGGTGCTGCGGGTTCTGGACGAGGAATAGGTCGGGATGGACCTGCGCGCAGGCTACGGGATCTGGGATTGGAGCCAGGCGGCGACGCGGTCGAAGGGGTCGAAGCCGAAGGCCTCGCCGATGGGCTTGCGGAGATTGGAGTTGGCGTTGACGTCGTAGAAGATGCGGCGGCCGTCCATTTCGAGGTACTCGATGCCGGCGACGTCGAGAGAGCCCGCGGCGACGAGGCGTTTGCCGGTTTCCACGGCATCGGCGGGGATGTCGGGGTAGGGGTAGAACTCGACCGGTTTCACGGGCGCGGAGGGCGTGATTTCACAGTGGCCGGCGCCGCCATCGGCGGGGTTGCAGGTTTCCGAGGGGCAGAGGTTGAAGGCTCCATGGGAGACGACGCGCATGGCATAGAGGAGTTCGCCGCCCATGAACTCCATGCGGACGATGCCGCGGGCGGGATCGACGGGGCAGTATTCCTGCAAGAGGAGAAGGTTCTCGGGGAGCCATAGGTCGGGACGCTCGCGGACGAGGCGGAGGAACTCCTGGGGGGAGTTGAGGAGGAACATGCGGGCGCCGCTGCCACCTTGTTCGGGCTTGAGGAGGGCGGGCCAACCGGAATCCCAGTGTTCGAGGGCGAGAGCGGGATCGTTGAAGGCGAGGGTGCGGGGATGATCGATGCCGAGGCGCAGCAGGAGCGCGGCCTGGGCGCTCTTGCTGAGTTCCAGAGCGAATGCCTGGGAGCCGTTGAGCACGCGGGCTCCTCCGATTTCGAGAGAGCGCAGGAGCGCGAGGCAGAGGGGAACGGCGCGGGTGTTGGCGCGGACATAGGCGCTGGGGCTGGCCTGATTGAAGTAGAGCTTGGCGGGCGGCAGGCGGGCGGGATCGAAGGCGTTGCGCTTGAGGTCGTAGGGAGCGTAGGAGACGCCGCGGCGCTCGAGGGCGGCGAAGAGCGGCTTCTGCCACTCGGGGTGTTCGTGAATCACGATGAGGTCTGGGGTCATGTTGGGGTAGGTGCGCTCCTGAGTTTATTTTAGTGGGTTCGCGTGCGGGCGCGGGGCGGGTTACGATGTGATCGAAGCGGTCTGAGTGGAGGTGTGGTCTGCGTGATGAGCGGGCTGGTTGAGATTCAGGAAGACGTCCGGTTGCGGGTGGAAGAGATTTGCGGGGCGCACGGAAATTGGCCGTGCCGGAAGGGCTGCGACGAGTGTTGCCGGCGGCTGGCCGCGGCGCCGCGAGTGACGGAGGCGGAATGGACTGCGATTGCGGGCGCGATTGAGGCGATGCCGGGTGATGCGGCGGAGGAGGCGAGGCAGCGGATTCGAGGCGCGGCGGGGCTGGAGCGGCCGGTGGTGTGTCCGCTGCTGGATGGGGAATCGGGGAGTTGCCTGGTGTACGCAGCGCGGCCGGTGGCGTGCCGGGCGTATGGCTTCTACGCGGAGCGGCACGAGGTGCTGGGGTGCGGCCGGATCGAAGCGATATCGCGGGAGCAAGGCGACGTGGTGTGGGGCAATCACGCGGGGCTGGAGGAGCGGCTTGGGCGATTGGGGCCGGCGGCGGAACTGTGGGTATGGCTGGAAGCGGGCGAGCGCCGCGGATAGAGGGCGGGGCGCTTAAATTCCTGCATACTTAGATTCCTGCAAACTTAGATTCCTGCAAACTTAGATTCCTGCAAACCAGGCATAGCCGCCTTCGGGGGAGGCGGAGCCGAGGCCTTTGCCGAAGGACTTGAGGCTTTCGGTGACGGTCAGGCTGGTGATGTATTTGACGCTCTTGTAGCCGAGCTGGCGGGGGACGCGGAGGCGGAGGGGGCCGCCGAAGGGGACGGGGAGGTCCGCGCCGTTCATGGAGTGGGCGATCAGGGTTTGGGGGTGGAGGGCGTCGTCCATATCGATGCTTTCCCACCAATCGGGCTGGATGGAGCGGTAGACCACGTAGCGGGCCTGAGGGGAGGCGCCAACGAGGTCGAGGATGTGGGAGAGCGGGACGCCGGTCCACTCGGCGATGTAGGACCAGCCTTCCTCGCAGGCGAGGTGGGTGATCTGGGTGCGGCGGGGGAAGGCGCGGAGGTCGGTGATGGTAAAGGTGGAGGGGCGTGCGACGTCGCCATCGATGGCGAGGCGCCAGGAGGTGAAGCCGGAATCCTGGAGTTTCCGGAAGGGTGCGCCGAGGGGAGCGACTTCGTTGGCGAAGGGCGGGCGGGAGATCTGGGCGGGGGCGAATTCGCGGGCGAGGGAGTGGCGGGTGAGGAGGCGCTGGGCGGCGTAGGTGAGGGTTTCGCCGGGGCCATAGAGGCCGGCGCCATCGGGGGGGACGAGGCCGTAGCGGCTGGCGAGTTTGGCTGCGATGGCTGCCGCGGAGAGGGTGGTGGCGGAGGCGATTCCGGCGGCGATGAGGCGGCGGCGGGAGAGCGTTCTCATACGGGCTCCTTGGGGGTGGTGGCGGTGGCTCGACCGGTCAGCATGGCGCGGACGCGGTCGCGGAAACCGGCGCGGACCACCATCACGATGTGAATGACGAGGAAGGCGGAGAGGGAGATTGACACGAAGAAGTGGAGGGTGCGCGCGGATTGTTGTCCGCCCCAGACGGTGACGACGAAGGGGAGGGCGGAGGCGACGGCGGGGGACATGGCGAGGCCGGTCCAGATGGCGAGGGGGAAGAGGAGGAAGATCACCTTGAGGTAGGTGATGCGCTGGAGCAGATTGTAGGACCAGGCTTCCTCGGGGGCGGGCGGGGGGAAGCGGAGGTGGCGGGCGAGGGAGGCGGCGAGGGCGCGCAGGGAGAAGCCGGCGCGGGTGGGGAGGAGGTCGCGGCGGAAGTGGCCGCGGAAGAGGCCGAGGGCGAGGTAGGGGAGAGCGGTGAGGACGAGGAGCCAGGCGGCCTGGAAGTGGAGGGCGCGGCTCCAGCCGTTTTGATCCGGGAGGACATAGCCATAGCCGGTGGGGACGGTGGCGCGGGAGGCGGGGAGGGGGAGTTTGAAGAGCGGGGTGGAGAGGGCGTTGCCGGATTCGCCCCAATAGAAGCGCGGGTGCGAGAGAAGGATCTCGACGCCGGTGACGAGCAGGGCGAGGAAGGCGAGGGCGGTGAGCCAGTGGGCGACGCGGACGAACAGGGCGTGGCGGATGGGGTTCCGTCCCTCAACGGAATCAGGCATTGGGGAGAGTGTAGCAGGGAAACGGGGCGGGGATTACGGAAAAAACTTCAAGTTGGCGGGAGAGTCTGCGGGAGGCGATGGCCCGGGCCGCAGGAGGGGTTCAGCGGGGGTGCTGCAAGACCTCCGCCACGGTGTGGAGGAGCACCTCCGCGCTGACGGGTTTGGGGAGGACGGCGGTTGCCCCGAGCAGGCGCGCGGGCTTGAGAAACTGGCCGCCGAAGGCGCCGGAGACGGCGATGACGCGAAGCGCGGGGAATTGCTTGCGCAGGATCTGGATGATCTCCAGACCTTCGAGTTCCGGCATGACGAGATCCGTGATGACGAGGTCCACGGGAGCGGCGCGGAGCATTTCCAGAGCGCGCTTGCCGTTGGACGCTTCGGTTACGGTATAGCCGGCCTGTTGGAGGGCGGCGCAGAAGAAACTGCGGACGCCGGCTTCGTCCTCGACGACGAGAATGCGGGACGAGGGGGCGAGGGGAGGTCCGAGGACGGAGCGGATTTTGTGGGCGAGGGCTTCGGGGCTGAAGGGTTTTTCGATGAAGTGGATGCCCGGATCGAGGACGCCATCGCGGACGATCAGGTTATCGGTGTAGCCGGACATGAAGAGGACTTTCAGGGAGGGCTGGGTTTGGGAGAGGCGGCGGGCGAGTTCGCGTCCGCTGACCTGGGGCATGACGATATCTGTGAGGAGCAGGTGGACGGGTTCGCTGGCGCAGAGGCGGACGGCGTCTGCGGGGCTGGAGGCTTTGAGGACGCGATAGCCGTAGGAGGAGAGGGCCATGGCCGTAAACTCGAGGACTTCGGGCATGTCTTCGACCACGAGAATGGTTTCGGCGCCGCCGCCGGCGGGTGCGGCGGGCTGTTCGGCTTCGGCGGCCTGGTCTTCGACGGCGGGCAGGTAGATTTCGAAACGGGCGCCGTGGCCGGGTTGGCTGCGGACATTGATGTGGCCGCCGCTTTGGGCGACGATGCCCTGGACGGTGGCCAAGCCGAGGCCGTTGCCTTCGCCGAGGGGTTTGGTGGTGAAGAAAGGCTCAAAGATGCGGCGGCGGGTCTGTTCATCGATGCCCTTGCCGGTATCGGAAAAGGAGAGGAGGAGGTAGCTGCCCTCGCGGGCATCGGGGTGGAGGCTGGTGTAGTGGGAATCGAGATGGACGGCGGAGGTTTCGATGCGCAGTTTGCCGCCGCCGGGCATGGCTTCCCTGGCATTGACGGCGAGGTTGAGGATCACCTGCTCGAACTGGTGGGGATCCGCGTTGACGGCGCAGGTATCGGGTCCGGCGGCGACTTCGACTTCGATGTCTTCGCCGACCAGGCGCTTGAGCATGGGGACCATGCCGCGGACGACCTGGTTGAGATCGAGAACGCGGGGTTGCAGGACCTGTTTGCGGCTGAAGGCGAGCAACTGGCCGGTCAAGCCGGCGGCGCGTTCCCCGGCCTTGTAGATTTCGCTGAGGGTGTCGCGACTGGGGTCCGTGGGGCCGAGACGGGCGAGGAGCAACTGGCTGTAGCCGTTGATGACGGTGAGGATGTTGTTGAAGTCGTGGGCGATGCCGCCGGCGAGGCGGCCGACGGATTCGAGTTTCTGAGAGAGTTGGAGGCGCTCGGCGAGGTTGGCGCGATCGAGTTCCATGCCACGCTGGTCGGTGATGTCGCGGGCTACGCCGAAGAGCTTAACCGGGAGTCCGTCGCCCGTGCGAACGGGGGCGCCGCGCACCTGGACAATGCGGATGGCGCCATCGGATTGGCGGAGGATGCGGTGTTCACTTTCGAGGGGCGCGGCGGCGGATTGGGCGGCGTTCCCGGCGGCGGCGAGGGCGGGGAGGTCGTCCGGATGCACGAGCGCATTGACGGCGTCCAGGGTCATGGTCCGGGAGGTGGCGCCGTGGATGCGCATCCAGCCCTCGGAGACGGTGAACTCATTGGTGGAGGTATCCCACTCCCAGCCGCCGAGGCCGCTGAGTTTTTCGGCTTCGAGGAGGACGGTCTGTTCGCGCAGGAGGCGGGCTTCGGCCTGTTTGCGGGCGGTGAGATCGAAGAGGGTGACGAGGAAGCCATCGGGTACGCCGACGGCGCCGATTTCGACGATGCGGATCTCACCATTCCTGCAATGGACGTGACATTCTTCGGGCGGGACCACGCGGGCGCCGGCCGGGGAGTGCACGGCGGCGCGTTCCCAGGCGCTTTCGAGGCGCTCCCGGAAGGTGTGATCGGGGTCGGCGGCACTCCACCAGGCTTCCAGGTCCGGCAGGTCCCGGGTTGTGTAGCCGAAGGCGAAGGTAAAGGCGGCGTTGAGGTACCACTCTTCTCCGGCGAGGAGGGCGATGGGCAGG
>CAIRBY010000061.1 GCA_903876865.1 uncultured Acidobacteriia bacterium | reverse complement strand
TGGCCGGAGAATCCGCAGCGCCTCCGCCCGGCCCCGTTGCGCCTGAACCCGACGGCAAGCGCAGGCGCGCTGTGCTGATCGTTGAGGACGACGAAAGCTTGTCTGAGACGCTTGCGCTATTCATGGAAACGCAGGGGTTCGAAGTCGTCTCCGCGAACGACGGGAAGCCGGGGGTGGAACTCTTCAAGGCGGATCCGCACAAGTTTGATTTTGTCCTTATGGACCTCACGATGTCCGCCATGGATGGAGATCTCGCGTTCGCCGAGATGAAGAAAATCCGAGAGAACGCGGATATCATCATGATGAGTGGATACGCCGAAGACCTGATCAGCAAACGACTCCGGGGGGCCAAGCCGCTCGCCTTCCTCAAAAAGCCGTGCTGTTTTCGTGGACGCGCTCCAGTGCCTTGGCTTGTGCGGGGGGCAAGGGACCATGCATCCCCTGAAGAAGCATGTGCAGGTTGCCGATGATCACATTCAACGGGGTGCGGAGCTCGTGACTGATGTTGCCCAGAAAGACGCCTTTGGATCGATTGGCTTCCTCTGCCAGCCGCCTGGCTTCTTCCGCTTCCTGCTGGGCTTGTTTTCGCTCGGTGACATCCGTGTGAATACCCATGTAGTTCACCAAACGGCCGCTTTCGTCGTGGAGGGGTTGCACTTCGATCTGCATCCAGAACGGCGTCCGATCTTTTTTGTAATTGAGAACCTCGACAATAAACCCGCGTCCATGGCTGAGCTCGTGATGCATGTGCCGGGCGGTTTCCTCGTCGGTTCCCGGCCCTTGCAAAAGAACCCCTGGCTTTCTCCCTTTGGCTTCCTCCAAGGTGTAACCCGTCATGCGGGTGAAGCCGTCATTGGCCCACTCGATGCGGCCGTTGGCATCGGTCAACACGACGGAATTGACCGTCCGTGAGGCGATCAGGGCCAGTTTACGGGCCTCGGTTTCCTTCTCGTGCAATATCTGGTGGGCGACCGACAGCGACCGGTTGGCCTCCTTCAGTTCGCTGGTGCGGACTTCGACGAAGCTCTGGGCCCTGCGGGTAAAGCCTTGGAGGTTGAAGATCAGGCCGGTCAACAGAGTGCTGGCCAAAGCCAGACTGCTGGCGGCCAGCATGGCGGGCAGATACGCGTATTTACGGTCCTCGGAGTTTATTAACCAGCCGATCGTATAAATCTGCTTGGCCATTTCGATCTGGGTTACCCGGGTGAAGGCAGAGGGAATGCGGGAGGAGGGAACCGCCAGCATCTGACGATGTTTGGCTTCACCGACCTGAGCGAGGTGGCGGGCCGCTCCTGGCGCATTCTTTATGAAGACGCGGTGGCCGACAAGATCGTTGTCGAAGTGATGCCGTTGCTGATGAGGGACGGATCCTGGTCCGGCCATGTGACGGCGCGACGGCGCGATGGCCGGACGTTCCATGAGGACCTGACGCTGTCGCTGCGGCCCGAGGGAGGCATCGTCTGCAACTGCCGCGATCGCACGAAGGAAATCGAGATGACGGAAAGGACCGCCCGCAGCGAGAAACTGTTGCGCGGGTTCATGGAACACGTGCCCTCGGCGGTGGCGATCATGGATGCCGCCTGCCGCTATTTGTATGTGAACCCTGAATTCTGCCGGGTGGTCGGACGCCCGCCGGAGTCGTTCCTCGGCCGGACCATGAACGAAATTGCGTCCGGCCGCATCGCCGCGGCGGTGGACGAGGCGCATGCGCAGGTGCTGCGCACCGCCGGGCCGGTGTTTTACGACCTGCCGACGGACGGCGGGCGGGTGTATGCGATGATCACGTTTGCGCTCCGCGACACCCTCGGGGGCATCGAGTGCTTCTGCGTGATCGGCAGCGATGACACCGGCCGCCGGAATCTGGAGACGGAAAAAACGCGCACCTTGGAACGGCAAGCCGAGCTGCTCACCATGCAACGTGAGTTTACGGCGCTGGTGTCGCATGAGTTCAGCACGCCGATGGCCGCCATCCGCGGCGCAATTTACATGCTGCGCAACCTGTTGAAGGCGGAGCCAAATCCCAAGGTCGCCCGCTATCTCGACCTGCAGGAAGAGGCCTTGGTCAACTTGATCGACATGATCAAGCAGGTGAGGGAACTGGATCAGATCGAAGAAGAAACCGGCGGGCTGACGCGAAACCCGGTCGAGTTGCCCGCGTTGGTGTCGTCCACCCTTAAAACTTTCCCCGAGCCCATTGTGAGCGCCCGCGTGGTGGTCGAACTGCCGCCGCCTGCCGCAGGCGTGCCGCTGGTGATGGGCAACGAGCGCCTGCTCCGTTCGGCGTTGTCCAATCTGGTGTCCAATGGGCTGAAGTATTCCGAGAAGCCGGTCCGCGTGAGTGTGTTGGCCGAGAACGATGGTTGGTGCATTCAGGTGCGTGACGAGGGGCGCGGCGTCCCGGAGCAGGACCAAAAGCGATTGTTCGAACCGTTCTTCAGGGCTGGCAACGCGGGCAATATTTCAGGCACCGGACTCGGCCTGCGCATCGTGCGACGCACGGTAGAGCAGCATGGCGGTTGCGTGACGTTCACCAGCATCGAGGGCGCGGGATCGACTTTCTGCGTGCATCTGCCGGCTCCGGTAAAATAACCGATCGAACCCTTTCATTCATCATGGGAAAAATCCACCGAATCCTGCTGGTCGAAGACGATGATTTGCTGCGCGAAACCGTCCGCGATATGCTGGAGCTCGCGGGCCACGAGGTGGCGGTGGCACGCGATGGCCTCGAAGCCTGCGCACGGCTGCTGCACCAG
>CAIRBY010000060.1 GCA_903876865.1 uncultured Acidobacteriia bacterium | reverse complement strand
TTCGATTGGTACTGCCCGTCGCCCGTTTTTCCCACGTCTACGAGGAACCGCCCCGCCACCCAGAACCGGTCGATTGCCCCCATGAAGAACGCCGTGTGCATCGTGCACCACCGCGCCGGCGCCACCGACCAGGTGTTCTGCGCCGCGATCACGCAATTGTTCGTCGTCGAGCACGCCGGATTCGCCAGCGCCGGATTCACCACACCCAGCCATCCGAACGTGTCCTGTCCGTTCTCCGTGCATCCCAACAGAACCCTGTCATTCTGAACGCCCGCCATGTTGCACCAGAACTGCTTCGGGTCCAGCGATGGCATGGTGGTGTAGTGGCTTCGCACGAAAGCCGACATCAGGCTGCGCAAATCCGCCCCCTGTGATGCCGGTGTCAGATTGCTGCAAGTGACCTTATAGGATGCCCGGTCATTCGTCCCGCCGATCTGGCACTTCAGCAGGATGTTGTTGGAAGCCGCCGAATTATCCGATGCCGTGCAGTAGAACGTGTTCGGGTTGGCCACGCTGAAACCGTGGTAGCAGTAGTTCGTGTACCACCCGTCCACACCCGCCTTCGAGTCGCTTGCGTAAACCCCCAGATACCTCGATTCGCCGGTCGTCCGATTGATCCAATACACCACCGGAACGTCTTCCCGGATCACGCACCGGTATCCCAGGTTGCCCGCCGCATCCGGCGTGGCGACGGATTGGCACATCTCATCGGAACCAGATGACGCCCATCCCTCCGGCAGGCTCGAAATTCCCAGATGGAATCCCACGTACTGCACCTGAATGCTGTCCTGGCTCGCCGTCTTCTTGCGCAGCAGAACCCCCGTGTTCGGCGCCGAATACGCCACGCCGGTCGCCGTCCCGGCATCGCTCTTCAATGTCAGTTTCTGCGGACCCTGTACGCTCGCGATCTGGTACTCGGTCGTGCCCAGCACGATCCTGCTTCCCGCGCTCCAATTCAAATTGAAGTAGAGCCCGCTCCGCCACTGCACCGTAGTCCCGCTTACGTCTACCGTGCCCGTGCGCACCACAAACTGCGTGCGGTCCGGAGCCGGAGAGCCCGGAGCCATCCAGAACGCCAGCATCGGCACGCTGTCCCCCACCACTACTGCCGGACTCGCGCTTGTCAGCGCCGTAGTCCCCAATAGTTGCTCGCGTACCGCAGTTGCGCAACTCACTCCGTTCACCGTCAGGCACAACTCCACTTTGCGATCTTCGGTCGCGCACGTCCCTGTGCACCATGCTTTCAGGCTCACCTGCGCCGAGTTGATGGTCCGGTCCGGATACATCATGCTCGCGTAATAGCTCCCGCCGATGTTCAACTTCTCATCGCGCAGGAAGAGCCAGTTGTTTCCGCCCCCCGGAAATACCGCCGACGCGCTATCGTCGGTCGTGGCGGCGGAGGCGTTCAGCCACTTCCCGTCCAGGGCGATCGCCGTCTGAAACGCTTCGTTGCCCAGCCAGTTCGTCGGATAGTCCAGCGGCATCGTCGCCCGCTTTAACAACAGTCCAGTCTGCGGGTCGATCACGCTCTCGCTCTGGTTTACCCAACTCGTGAATTCGGGCCACGCGTACGAACCGGCCGGCGTATACCCCGCCACATCTGGATCCGGCGGGAACATCTCGTTGTAGCTGTTTCCCAACGGGATGTTCGCCGTGCGGAAGCTGCCCGTTGCCGAAAGTCCGTTGCACCGCACCCGGTAATAATGGTCCTGGTTTGCCTGCAGCGCCCGGGAATACCAGTGCCCGTCAGCCGCCTTCTGCGCCTTTCGCTGGCCCGCCACAAACACTCGCTGAGTCCCGCGGTTCAAAGAAGGCGACCGCGCATCGGACCCGCCCTCGAACAGCGCCGGGTCCACATCGTGCACCAGCGGACGGAAAGTGTTCGACTCACTCACCTCTACCGTGCAAGGCTGGCTCACCGGAGACACGTAACTCAAAATCGCCTGCGTGTTACTGATGCCCGCAACTTTGACTTGGAGAGGAGTAGCGCCAAATAGGGAAGGAACAACTAAGGTAAGTGGGAGGATCGATCTACCGAAAAATCCTCGGAAACAAAAGCACCGCATAGACCCCCTGGATCCCCCCAGGTTACCCGCTCCCGGAGGCTAGGGTACGTTGACAACTTCAACCCGCCCCGTGGCCTTGGTGTGATTTGAGACGTCCCTATATTTCACTTGATAGTATAACATTCGCTGTGAAATGGCCGGGATTACAATCGTACATCCGGTGCTGCACGCCATACCCGTAACACCGGTTTCTAAGCCGCCCGTGCCGTCCGTTGGAAACGAAAACGCCGGCGTCGGGTTGGTCGCGGCCAGGGGCGGAGTCGGAACCGAGCCTGAGTTTGCCAGGCACTTCTCCTGCCGGCTCGTGCAGTAGAAATTGTCCGGCGCCCCGTTCTCCGCATATCCGAATTGAATTACTGCGTTGTCTACTCCGAGCCCCGCCGGGGGCTTCAACTGAATCGGAATCGCCTGGAAGTTCGAGCGCGTCACCGAATCCGTCGCCGGATACGGCGGCACTTTCCCCAGCAGGATTTCCGTCCATGCTCCGTTCGTGTACATCGAGCGGAACAGCAGCCACGACGCATCGGATACCGCCTTGCCATGCCAGAAATCGTCGATGATCTTGTAGCGCGTCAGCCCGTGCGTCAGCGTCCGTGCCAGCGCCCCTGCGAAATCGTTCTGCTTGTACCCGAACTGCGAAATCGAATTCAGATTCGCGCTCATGTTCCCGATACAGATGTCCACCGGGACGTCCTGATTCGCCTGATACCACATGCAGCCGTACGATCCTCCCATCCGCGGCACCACGTTCGGACAATTCACGAAAATGTCGCCCGCCCCCGAGTTCGTGCGGCATTCGCCCGCCTTGCGTGCGACACAGTACTTGTACGAATCCGTACCCGTATCGCTAATCACGTTTCCCGTCGCCCCGCTGCTCACATCCACCAGCGGCTGCATCCCGCAGTATGCCCACGTCGGCTGCACCTTCCGGTTGAGCCCGCTGATGTAGCCCGAATACCCGCCCCTGCTGTCGCTGCCTGCCGCCGCCCACGTACCCGCGGTTGCAGTCCAGGCCCATAGCGTCGTCGCGCCGCTCGCAAATGTCGTCCCGGTCAAAATTGCGCACGTATCTGTCGTTACCGTCATCCCGCTCGGTCTCGTCACCACCACCGCGCCGTTCAGATCCGCGATGTAAATCGTCCCGCTCCCGCTCACCAGCGTGATGGTGCAGGATTGCGTAATCGAGTCCACCAGCGTGCCGCCCGAATCCCAGTTCGGGCAGGGGTTCGCCGCGCTGCAGTTCCCCGCCACGGTAAGTTGCGTGGCCGAATTCTTCACCGTGTATACGTTGTATCCCAGCCGGTAGAGATTGTCCCCATCCGTCGTCGTCGAGGTCAGTTTGTAGAGTTGGCCCGATACCGAAATCGCCGCATCGCTCGTATCCACAAACGGAGCCAGCGGACGCCCGTCCAGAAACCACTGCCGCTCCACCGGAGACGCATTATCCTGCAGCCAGCTCGGGTGATCCTGCGCCCGCGAAATCGATTGTCCCGTGCCGATCGCCCCCGAAAACGGCGGCGAAAGCGCCACCCGCCGGTTCGGCGCATCCCCGATCGACCCCGTATGATCGCGCGCCGCGTAACACGCATTGCGGTCTTGCGCGCACTTCGAGTCGTACCACGGCAATCCGCCGAGCGTCACATCGGGACGCGGCACCGGATGGTCGTAATCCCACGCCACCAGCACCGTCGTCCCATCCGAATTCGTGCCGTGCGGATCCCGGATCGTGTCCCATGTCCACGAATAGTTGACCGCTGGATTCGTGAAATCGTGCGCCAGGCACTGCGTCCTCATCGCACCCGAGCTGTGCCCAGCAATCGAGGTCGGCCCATAACCCCGCTGCAGCGTCCACTGCGTGCCGTTCTTCGCCAGCAGCAGCATATACTCGCCCTCCAGATTGAGTACGTCCCCCACCTTCGTATCCTGCAGATAAGCCCAGCTGGAGTTCTTCGGACACACCGCGCTCCCGCTCGCCTCTCCCGGCGCTGGCGTCATGTTGCACGGCTCCCCGTCCACCGTCACCACGTTGCACCCCGCGCTCCCGCTCGGGCACGCGCCCGTTCCCGCCGCGATCCCCGGGGTCGCCGTCAATGTCGCTGAGACAATCGTCGTCGTGTATGGACCAACGTCCGGATACGTCGCCGGGCTGTACCCGAAAAAGGGATCGCCCGCGATCCATAGCGTGCTCGTATTCCCGGCGATGAATCGAGTGTGGCTCACACACCACCGCGCCGGCGCGTTCGTCCACGTGTTCGCCGCCGCCACCACGCAACCCGCTGCCCCGCCACCCACGCAGCCCGGCGTAGTCCCCACCGCGAACGGGTCGAACATCACTGTCCATCCCAGTGAATTCTGAATGCTCCGCCCGCAGCCCAGCACCAGTTTGTTCCCCTGCCGCCCCGCCACCGCGCAACTGTACTTGGTCGCATCGAACGGCACCGAATCGTTCGCCGAAAACTGCGCCACCAGGCTCAGGATGTCTTTTCCCAGCGTGCCCGGCGTCAGGTTCGTACAACTCACGCTCTGGTTTCCCGGTTGATTCGTCGAGCTCAGCTTGCAGCCGATGATGATCTGCTTCGCCGTCGTTTCGTTGTCCGTCGCCGTGCAGTAAAAATTCTCCGGCACCGTCGGCGTGGTTCCGCCCAGCGTGCGCGCGCCATCGCAATATCCGCCCGCAAAGCCATCTGGACCGCTCACGCCCGCCCGGTTGAATTCGCCCAGATAGGTCGCGTCTCCCGTCTTATGGTCCACCCAGTACAACATCGGCCAGTCGCTCGACATGATGCAGTGATAGCCCAGCCCGCCCGTCACCGAATTCTGCGTCAGCGTCTGGCTGCATAACTGTTCCGACCCGCTCGAAGTGAAGCCCATGTATTCCGAAGTGCCCGTCGTGTACTTCGCCGCCTGCAGGTTGATCTGGTCCAGACTCGCCGTCTTCTTGCGCACCAGGAAGCCGAAATTCGATCCCGAAAACGTCGTCCCCGTCAACGGCAGAGACAGCGCCGTGGAACAGCTCGCCGGGTTGATGCTCATCGCCGTCAGCCCCTGCACCGACACAATCGTGCACTCCGCACCGCCAATCGTGATGCGGCTTCCCGCCGTCCAGTTCGGATTGAAATACGTGTTCGGGTAGCCCCCGCTCTGCCACGTCACGTTACCGCTCGCATCCACATTCGCGTATCCCATCCGCGTCGAAATGTCCGCCCGCGTCAATGGCGCGTACCCCGCCGGCGTCCACGAATCCAGAATCGGCACGCTCGTGCCGAACGCCGTGAAGTTGTTCGTCGCCGATGTGCCCAGCGCCCCTTCCTGATACTTCGCCGTTGCGTTCGAGGGCCAGCAACTCACTCCGTTGATCGTGATGCACGCCTGCAGCTTCGTGTCCTCTCCCGCGCACGTCCCCGCGCACCACCCGCTCAGGGAGAGCACGATGAACTCCGTCGGCAGCGTGATGTCGAACAGGTTCGTCCCGCTCCCCGGCCAGTAAGTCGGATCGCGCAGAAACAGTAAGTTCGATCCCGCCCCGCTGAACGTCGCCGCCGTCCCGTTGTTCGCCGTGATGGCTCCCGCCGTCACCGCCAGCGCGCCGCCCTGCAGCGTCGTGCTCGCCGGCAGACTGCTGCGCGGAATCTGGAACGAGGTCGCCGTAGGCACGCTCGAAATCTGATAGCTCCCGTTCCCGCCCGCCGCGCTCCCCGAAATCGCAACCACCGCCCCCGCCTGCAGTCCGTGCGCCACGCTCGTGTTCACCGTGGCGCTTCCCGCTCCCACCACAATCGAAACCAGCTTCCCATTCCCCGCCGACCAGACCGTCGTCGCCATATGCCACGCTCCATCCGCGCTCAGCGCCGAAAAGAAGGCGTGGTCTCCCGCGCCCGGTAGCCAGCTGATCGGGTCGTCCTGCGGCATCGCCAGGCGCTTCAGCAGCATCCCCGTCTGCGGATCGATTACAGATTCCGGCCGTGCCGTCGGGTCCTGCCGGTTCCAGTTCAGAAACTCCGGCCACGCATACGATCCGGTCACGCTGTAGTAAGATCGCGCGCTCACCGCCGGGTCCGCCGGCAGCGCCTCGTTATATGAACTCCCCAGCGCGATGTTCGCCGTTACGAACTGTCCCTTCGCCACGCTCGCCCCGCACGTGATCCGGAAGTAATGCGTCGTCAGCGCCTGCATCGCCCGCGAATACCAGTGCCCGTTCAACGCCTTTTCCGCCCGCCGCTTGCCCGTCACAAATACCCGTTGCGGTCCGCTCCGCAGACTCTCCGCCCGGCTGTCCAGGTTGGCCCCAGCAAACAAACTCGAATCCACGTCATGCACCAGCGGGGAGTAAGTCGGGGATTCACTGACCTCCACCTGGCACGGGTTAGTGTCCGGTGCCGAGTAAGTGATCACTGCCTGCGTCGCGGTCACTCCCCGCACCTGCACGTTTCCCACGGCTCCGAATGCCGTCCCGCACGCTACCGCGGCGCTTACCAACAACACATTCGCTCTCATGGCTCCCCGCATCGTTTCGTCCCCGCGCTTACTGAACCGCAAAACCGCACACTTCCCAGTTGACCGTTCCCGCCGAGAAGTTACTCGCACTCCCCGTCCCTAATGCCGAAGAGCCCGTGAACTGCAGTACCAGGTCGTAAGTCCCCGTTCCCGCCACTGGCATCCCCGGCCGGTCGTACCAGTAATTCTGCGGAGCCGTGGCCTGCTTCAACGTCAGCAGAGGAATTACATCCGTATCCACTCCCGCCCGTCCTGCACTTACCGCCAGCGTCGTCACGCCGGCCGCCACGAACTGTGCCGCCTCCTGCACCAGCATGTGCGTGAACCGGAACTTCGCCGGCACCGCCGTCACAATCGTCACTTCCTGCGTGACCGCGTTCGCCGTCAGCGCACTGTAACTCGTCGTCCCCGTCGCGCACTCCACGCCACGCTGAAACGCGCCGCCCGTCAGAGAGTACGCCTGCCCGCCGAAGGCGCCGCTGCTGTTCACCTGCAGTTGCCCGCTGCTGCCGCCCGGCGACCCGCCGCCTCCGCTCCCGCCGCAATTCCCGACGCACTCATAGCTCGTCCCGTTGGACCGGCACAACTCCCTCGTGGTCCCGCCCCCCGACCCGCAACTCCCAGCCGATGCCGCGTCCGTCACCAGAAACACCTTGCCCGAATTCGCGCTCGCCGCCGGCAGTCCGCTCACCGTCGCTTCCGGTGGACGCCACTGCCCGCTCGCCGCGTTGTTGTAGCCCGTCCACGTGTTCGCCCCTGCCAGCGTCGGATAAATCGTGTTGTCCGGCACCGGCTTCTTCCACGTATTGCTCGCCGAACAAAACCACAGAAGCTGATTCGTCGTGTCCACATACAGCGCAGGCGGCGTGCAACTCCCCGCCGGACTCCCCGCCCCGCTCGTCGCCACCCCGCCGCCGCTCCCGCTCATCTGCGTCCACGTCCCCGGCGTCCCCGTCGTCGTGCAGAAGTATAGATTCTGCCCCGCCGATGCATCGGTCGCGAAGTAGACCTGTCCCTGTGTACAAGCCGTCGGCCTCGATGCCAGTGCTCCCGTCCGCGCCGGCACCGTGCTCGCCGCGCTCGTGAAGTCCACCACCGCCGCCCCGCCCGTCGCTGTCAATTGTCCGCTCGCCAGATTGTTATTCGCCGTCCAACTGTTCGGCCCTGCCAGCGTCGGATAAATCGTGTTGTCCGGCACCGGCTTCTTCCACGTATTGCTCGCCGAACAAAACCACAGCAACTGATTCGTCGTATCCACGTACAGCGCCGGCGGTGTGCAGCTCCCCGCCGGACTTCCCGCCCCGCTCGTCGCCGTGGCCCCGCCGCCCCCGCTCATCTGCGTCCACGTGCCAGGCGTCCCCGTCGTCGTGCAGAACGAGAGATTCTGTCCCGCCGCCACATCCGTGGAGAAGTAGACTTGCCCCTGCGTGCAAGCCGTCGGGCGCGCCGCCGAAGTTCCCGTCTTCACCGGAGCCGTGCTCCCCGCACCGCTGAAATCCACCACCGAAACACTGCCGTTTGAGGTCAATGCTCCCTTGAAGGTCCGTCCGCCATTCACTGTCGTCTGCGCCCAGCCCAGGCCCGCAAACATCATCACTAACATCGCCTTCTTCATGTCTTAGAAGCTCCTCACCACCGTGGCGCGATAAGTTGCCGCCGCCGGAGTTACCGTCGTGCCCGATAAGTTGCAGATACGCACCGCGACTAAGTTACTGGCGCTGATCCGCATCATCCCGATCAGGCCGCTCTCCCACCCAGCCGGCCATCCCGCCGCCACCGAATCTCCCGTGGCCGCCCCGGGCAGCGCAAACGTTGCCTCCCCGCAGCTCCCCGGCGCGATGCTGCTCGGCGTCAACACCGCCGTTGCCGTCAGGTAGCTCGGCACCGTCGCCGAATCCACCGCCACCACCGTCTGCGTCCCCGTGTCCAACGTCACAATCCCCGTGCCGCCGCTCAGGTTCCGCGTGCTCAAGAACGCCCGCCGGTCGTTGCCGCCGCCCGAATCCCACGTCCCGTTCGTCGCCGTCCACGTGTAGAGCGGTATCGATCCCACCGGGAAACTATTGATCCCGCTTGCCGCCGCGCACCCCCCCGCGCAATTCAGCGTCAGGTTGTGCCCCGCCGTCAGCGTTCCCGAAGGGTCGATGTAGAGATACAGCGTGCCCGTCCCCGCCGTCAGCGTGATCGTGCTCCCGTTCGTAACGCTATAAACCGTATTCCCCAGCCGGGTGTTGCACGGCGACGCGTTGGAACAGTTCAGCCCTGCCGTCAATGTCGTCGCGCTCGTCAGCACCAGCCCCAGATCGCCCAGTTGAGACGCCATCCCCGCGCCCGTTCCGCCCGCCACCGTCGGCCCGCTCGATCCCGTGATGATGCAGGTTCCTGTCTGCGCGCTCGCAAACACAATGCTCACGTTGAACGTCAGTGGATCTACATTCACGTGGTCCGGCTCCACCTTCTGCGCCGGCGTCGAACTGTCGTAGCACTCCGCGATCAGGTTTGCGGTCCCCAACCGGTGCGTGGTCCCGTTCACCACCACCGTCGTCTGCGCCGTGAACGTCGCCACGTAATTCGTCAGCGAGACCAGCGTGTTCCACTGCGCCCCGTCGTAAACTTTCAACTTGTTCGAATCCGCCGAATCCACCGACACGTCTCCCGCCGCCGGATTCGTCGGCAGGCTCCCCGGCGTCACATTCAATCCGCTCGTCGCCAGGCTCGGCACGAACGTCTGCTTCGCCCCCGCCGAGTACGTGCTGCCCGTCGTCGTCAGCACCGCGTATGCGCTTCCGCCGCCGCTCCCCGCCGCCGGCGTCTGCGGCGACCACTGCGCGCCGTCCCAACTCAACACCTGCCCCGTCGAGGGCGCCGTCGCCGACATCGGGCGGCTCTGCAAACGGCTCACCGTCGCGCTCGTCAGCGTCCCGCTCAGGTCGCCTCCCGCTGCCGGCAACTGCCCGCTCGCCACGCTCCCGGAAATCTGCCCGAATGTATAATCCCCCGTCTGCGAAGTCACCGTTCCATTCCGCCCGAACACGCTGCTCACCCCGCCGCTCTGCGCCTGCGGAGACCACTGCGTGCCGTTCCATGCC
>CAIRBY010000059.1 GCA_903876865.1 uncultured Acidobacteriia bacterium | reverse complement strand
CTTTCGCACTCCACGGCGCGATGGGCGCGGTGTTCGAATTCGCCGCGCGGCAGCCAGGGCTGGCGATTGGGGAAGCGTCCCGCGATGGGGCCGACGGTGAACGATTCCGCGACGCCGTTAGTGTGGCAGTAGACGCACTTCCGCTCGAACAAATACGCCTCGGAATCGCGCGTGACCCGCGCGAGCCAGGCGGACACACTCGGCTGCGGCGAGAGGTCGTTGCCGAGCGGGCGCTTCAGCAGCGACGGCCCGGCGATCGCGGCCGCGTGCACATATTCGGCGCGGATGAAGTCGCGAATCGCCTGGACATTGCGGGTGTGCGGCGCGGGCGGCACGCCGACGCCATAGACATCGAACTCCAGTTCCCGGGCGTGGCAGCTCTTGCAGTTCGCCTCGAAGGTGACGGGCAGCGGCTGCCCGGAAGCGGAGTTGCGGTCCGGCACGTGGCACTCGATGCAGGCCATGGGGAGTTTCATGCCGCGAATCACTTTAGGTTGGGCGGGCATGTGGACGGCGTGATTGAGCCGCAGCGGACGAACGTCCGGCGTGCGGGCCGCGGCGAATTCGGGATGCTGCCCGGAGAGGAAGGCGCTGGCGTTGGCGACCTTCGCAGCCGGGGCATGGGCGCGGATGTCGCTATGGCACGCGGTACACTCCGCGCTCCCCACCGCGGCGAGACGGACATTGCCGCGATGTTCGCGGTGACACTCCGCGCAGCGTGTCTGCGCGGTGGCGTGGGCCGTATCCACTGGCTTAGCAGGGTGCGCGGCGCCATCGTGACAACTCTGGCAGGCGCGATCTGGCACGCCGCCGAAGGCTTGCGTGTGGCAGACTTCGCAGCGGTTCTCCCAGGCTGCGTGGGCAGGGGAGAGCGTCCCGTTTTCCACCGCGCGCCTGCCGCCGGGGACGCCGAAAACCAACGGCACAGCGGCCAGAGCGGCCACGGCGAGGAGGCCCCACGTGAGCCGGCTGCGGAGGAGTGCGAGCAGCGCGGGGCGGCGCAGATAATCCAGATCGAGGCGCTGGGCCACGCCTTTGGTGTCTCGCAGGCGTCGCTGATAGGGGAGTGGCTTGTCTTCTTTCGACATGTCAGTACCTCAGCGAAAGCACGGCGTGGACCGCCGCGAGCAGCAGAAAGGCGAAGGCGAGCGGCACGTGGACCAAAAGCCAGGTGTGCAGCCACAAGTGCAGGCGGCGCTGCACCAGCAATTGGCGCCGCTCTTCAGAGATCTCTTCCAGATCGCGCAACACGTCGTGCGCGGCCACGGGCATGATGGTGCGCAGGTGGTTGAAGTAAGCGCCGAGATGCTCGCGCGTGCTGAAAAGACGTCGCGATGCGGCGGCAGGAGACTCGGTCAGGTAGGGGCGAATCTCCTGCAGGTAGTGCGCGCGCAGCGCCTGCGTGGCGCCCTCTTCGATTTCGATTTGGGGCGAGGCCTTGCGCTTCTCGACCACGGCCTGTACCTTCTCTCCCGCGCTCTTCTTCTGCGCGGGGTCGAAGTACTGCTTCACGCCGCCGGCGCGGACCAGTTCGGGCTCCTCCTCTTCGATGCCAAGATCGGCGGTGATGAATTCGACGCGCTCATCCGCCTCTGCGCGCAGGCCGCGGATCACGGCGGGAATTTGTTCGTAGATAGTCTCTCGCGGCACCAGTTCGGTCATGCGGCGGGGAATGTAGTTCTGCAGCGCGACCCCGAAGATACCGCTGGCGAGGATCACGGCGAAGAGGTCCATGAGGATTCCGGCGAGCCCGTGGCCCCAGCGGAAACCGGAGTGGCAGAGCACCAGCAGAAAGCTGAGCAGGCCGAGCCAGACATGGGCGGAGACCCACGTCTTGACGCGTCCCAGCGGCGAAGCGGGGTAGCGTTTGCGGGCGCCGAGCAGGCATTCGAAGACGATCGCGGCCGTGGCCAGCGCGCCGAAGAAGAGACCCATCAGCGAGCCTCCGCGCGCACCATTCGGGGAGAGCAACACATAGGGCACATACGCGGCCAGCGAGAGCGCGGCGGCGATGCCGCAGCCCGTGGCCCAGCGGGATTGGCGGCGGTCGAGGATCATTGGGGCTGACCTCCCACAAACTCCAGCTGCATTTCACCCATCTCGATGATGTCGCCCGGGTGCAGATCGATTTCCGTCACCGGGTTGCCGTTGACGAGCGTGCCGTTGGTGGACTGCAGGTCGCGCAAGAGGAAGCGGCTGCCTTCGCAGAGAATCACCGCCTGGGAGCGCGACATGAGGGTATCGTCGGCAAAGCGGTAATCGTTATCGGCGGAGCGGCCGAAGCTGGTGCTGGGGTAGCGCAGTTGCAGGAACGAACCGGCGCGCGGTCCGGAGACGATCTGCAGGCGCGGCAGCAGTTGCAGCAGTTCCCCCACATTGGAGTAGATTTTGGTCTCCATGTTCTCCGCCTGCGCCTCTCCCGAGGCTGCCGCGGCGGGCATGGCGGTGGGCACGACGAGTTGCATGCCGGCGAGATCGCGCGCGAAGAAGGTTTTCGGTTCCACGCGCAGGGCGGCATCGTGGGGGCAGGCGCGCACGCAGTTCGGCTCGGGGAATTCGGCACAGAGGTCGCAGACCACGGCCTTGGGACGCGGCTCGGCCTTCTGCTTGCGATGGGAATCGAGCACCTGCACCACGTTGATGTTGCCATACGGGCAATCCGTGGCGCAGTTGCCGCAGCCGATGCACCAATCTTCGATCACGATATCGAGCGAGTCTTTGCGGCGGATGGAACCCACCGGGCAGCGCGTCATGCAGAGCGGGTCCATGCAGGCGCGGCAACTGGTAGCGACCAGAAAGTTCTCAAAGCGCAGCCCATCGCGGATGAGGCGCGTGACCCCATCGGCGTGGGTGGCGACGCAGGCTTTGACGCATTCGTCGCAGCGGGTGCATTTGTTGAGGTCGAGCAGGAGCAGGTTCTGGCCCTGCATGAGTTCCTGCTCAAGAAAGGTGGTGAGGGAAGCCTGTTGGACGCGGCCGAGCAGTTGCAGGTCCATGGCGCGGCGGGCGGCGGCGACTTCGGAAATGGCGCTGCGCACTTCCGGGAACTCGTCCATCATGCGGGCAAAATCCTCGGCCTGAATACGGACGAGCTGGACGAAATCGACGGCGGTGCAGGTGGCGGTGCGGCGTCCCGATTGGAGCGGATCTTCAATGACTTCGAAGGTGGTTTCGCCGATCACGAAGCTATCGCCCGCGGAGAGCAGCGCAGTCTCCACGGGCCGCATGCGGAAGGTGATGGGGTTCTTGCCCGATTCCAGGCGGGTCACGCGCAGTTGCTTGCCCTCCACGCGGATGCTTGCGTGTTCGCGGGAGATGTACTCGTCCCAGGATGCGGCGAGTCCGCTTTTGGGCGCGCGCCCGAGCAGGAGTTCTTCGGAAGAGACGGAGATCTCGGCGGTGTGGTTGGGGGCGAGACCGCGCGCGCGCAGGCGGAAGACGGGCGGCAGCAGACCCATCTCGCCGAAGTACGAACTGCGCGAGAGATAGGTCAGCACGAGTTCGCCGCCGGGGAAGATTTGCGAGACCTTCACGAAGCCCATGCGGATGAGGTAAAAGGAATCGGCGATCTCACCCTGGCGGCAGATGACCTGTCCGGGCGCGGCATCGATCAACTCGACGCGGTCGCGCAGATGATCGAGGAATGCGGCGCTCAGGTTGCGGAAGATTGGAACGCTGCGCAGGTGGCTATCGAGCGCGCGGGTGCGGTAGTTGCGGCTCAACTTCTCTTTAAACGGGGGGGCGTTGTAGAGGACGTTGTTGAGGATGTTGGGGAGCATCTCCAAGACCACGCAATCCGTGTTGGCGCGGGCGGTGGCGGAGCGGGGATAGAACTTGGGACGCTTGAGACGCTCCTGCTTGAGGGCGGCGAGGGCGGCGAGTTCCCCGATGAGGTCTCCGGCGGTGACCTGGGCGATCGGGTTATCGATGGGGAGATCGACCGAGGCGTCGATGGGGATATGGGTACGGGCTTGCGCACCGCGCTTCGCCACCGGCACTCCCTTGATGTAGCTGGTGATCTTGCCGAGGCTGCCGAGCCAACCGGCGCCTTTGGCGCGCGCACTTTCGACGTGGGAAACCGGACTGGAGATGAAGATATCGATGACGCCGGAGAGGATGTAGAAGGCGGTGGTGCCGTTTTCGCCTTCCCGCATGAGGATCTCGCCGGCGCGGTATTGCTTGCGCGAGATCGCCCCCGGAAATTTGTCCCATATTTCCTTGCGAATACCGGCGAAGTCCGGAATGGCGGACAATTCGTCCCCGGTCAGGAGGTCCCCACCCAGATCCGCCGCCAGGATTGCGTCCTTAGCCATCGGTCACCCTTCGATTGGGTTTAGTATGTCAAATTTCCCGGCAAGGTGGGGAGAAATTGGGGATTTCCCGGCAGTTTGGGAGGGGAGGGGGCACTAAGCACCACCTCGAGGTCGGTCTGAAGCGAAATTCCACAAAAAGAGGTCAAATGGCCTTCCCGTTTGGGTTGAAGTGGACTACCATCGGGGCATGAAGCGAGTATTCAGACCTTATTATCTTCTGTTGAGTGCCATCCTCACCATGACCGTGATTGCGGGCAGCGCCGTAGCGCAGACCAAGAAAGTCATCAAGACAGAAAACGCCAGACCCTCCAGCGCGTGGACCGGAGACCAATTGTATAAGGAATTCTGCGCAGCCTGCCACGGAGCGGACGGCAAGGGGAACGGACCGGCGACGAGTGCGTTAAAGAACAATCCGACCGACCTGACGCAGATCACCCGTCACAATAGCAGCAAGTACCCGGATGCAAAGATGCACGACATCATCCTCGGCACGCAGGCCATTGCGGCGCACGGCAACAACGAGATGCCGGTGTGGGGCGACGTGTTCAAATCGATCAGCGCGAACCAGACGTTCGGTGAGATGCGCGTCGATATGCTGGTGAAGTATCTCCAGTCGATACAGCGGTAGCCGGAACTGCGGGCGGGCGAACGGGCCTGCCCGCGCCGCTCCCTTCACAGGAACGTCAGCAGGGGACTCACTTTGTCCAGAGGCAGTGGGGTGCGGTTCAGGATAATTTCAATCAGGGTAGTGGTAAAGGGATAGAAGAGGGTGCCGTTCTCTGGCCCGAGGCTATCCAGATCGATATCAATCGGCTGAGGCAGGGCCGAGACCGGTCCGGGCGGCACGCCAAAACCTTGATAACCGACCAGATCGGTACCGCTGGAGGCGTGGATGCGGGCGCGCAGTTTCAACTTGCCGGAGGAGACGCCCTCAGGCAGGCGGAGGTGGAAGCAGCGGAAGCTCGGGTCGGGGCCATAGGCGTGAACCGCGGTGTACATTTCTTCGAAGAGCGCCCAGTTGCCATCGGTCTGCTGCGCCAGGATTTCGATCAGGTAATCCTGAATGCCGTCGCCGTGTTCATCGCGGGCATGAACGACTAACTGCTGCCAGCCTTCCATCGGCGTTTCGGATTCTCCGAGCAGGTGGCCAAAGTACTGTTTCGCTTCGCCGGCCAAACCGCCGGCGCAGGCACCGGGATTGAGCTTCATGGCGGGGAGCGCGGTGTCGCCAAAGGCCCGGGCGGCGGCCAGCCAGGCATCGTAGCCAGCCGGATCAGCAACCTCAAGGAAATCCGTAACCAGTTGCATCACGGTGGGTTCCGGGTCGGAGACGATGGTCGCGTGGTTGCGATTCGGGACCGCGATCATGGGCACGTCCAGGCGGGAACCGACCCACGGGGAGATGCTGACCCGTCCGCCCTCGGCCTGGGGCAGGCGGGTGAGATCGAGCGTGACTTTGCGGGTATCGAGACTGCAGCCGCTCCAGCGCACGGTGCCATCGGTGCCGGGATCGTTGGCCACGCTGGAGAGGCCGTCGTAGGGCCGGTTGCCGATGAAGACGGCGACGAACGGGGTGTCCGGGCCATTGTCGTAGAAGGGCGCGGCGCCGAGCAGGTCGCGGTGGGCCAGATCCCAGGTAAAGGTGCTGCCGAGTTCGAGGCCTTCGAGGACGCGGTCGCCTGCGTTGAGAAAATCCGGGCCGATTTCGCGGTTACCCTTGACGAGGGCGCCGAGCCAGGTGCGGCCTTTGTGAGCCTGGGGCGAGCCCCAGGTCGCGGGCGCCAGGCCGATGAGGTGTTTGAGGCGACGCAGGCGGGGATTGGTGGCCGCAGCCCCACCGCCGGCAAGCCAGGAGCGGAGCACCAACATTCCGGTGGAATGGACGATGGCATCGAAGGGCTTGGATTCATCGCGCAGTTCGGGGTTGGCATGGAAGCGCAGGGCGCGATCGAAGGCCTCGGCGATATCCTGAATCGTAATCTCGTTATTGAGCGAGATGTAGTTGCAGATGTTGAGGGAGGTGGCGCTGGCGCCCTTGGCGGCGAGCGCCTGTTCGAGGGGCAACAGGTCTTTGCCCGAGGCTGAATAGCCGTGGATGAGAAGCAGGGGACGTGGCATGGGATTCGCTCTCTTTCAGCGCCCGTGGAGGGCGCCCGACAGAAATGTGAACAGCCCGAAGGCGCCGATGGCAAGACCCGCGATCCGATTCATCCAGCGAAACGACCGGGCGTCAAAGCGGTCTCGCAAGTGGTTCACAATCAGCACCAGGATGACCCACCATGACATTGAACCGGCGAAGATGCCGCCCACCAGCAAGACGGTCTGATCCCACTGCCGGTGGCCGCCGGTGCCCAAGCCGGTCAGCACGGCCAGAAAGGAGAGGACGGTGGTCGGGTTGGTGAGGGTCAACAGCAGAGTGGAGACGAAATCGGAGTGAGTTGCGCCGGTCCTGGCTTCGATGGCGAGCGAGACCGCGGGCTTGCGCAGGTAGAAGACTCCGATCGCCATCAACAGGATTCCGCCGATGACGCGAAACCAGAATTCCTCGCGCAGCAGGAAATCGATGATAAAGGTGATGCTGAAGGCCGCGATGGAGCCGTAGAGCGCATCAGCGGCGGCGGCGCCCAGTCCCGAGAGCAGGCCGGAGGCGCGCCCGCGGGAGAGGGTCCGGCTGGCACAGAGGACGTTGACGGGGCCGACCGGGGCAGCGATGGCCAGTCCAGCCATGAGCCCTTTGGAGACAATCCCGAGATCGGTCAACCGCGTTCTCCGCAATTCATCGTGTTTACGCCCCACCAGATTAGCGCAAGCGGGGTCGCGGGCGGGGCCAGCCGGGCGAGACTGGGGAGAAATTCGACACTCGCTGTATTTTTCGTTAGGAGAACGGCCGCATTCGTTTTATCATGAACCTAATTTGGTCTTTCGCATCTCTATATCTTAATCCAGGACAAACACCATGAAACTCCTCACGCTTTCTCTCGCCTTCCTCGCGCTCGCCGTACCGGCAGCGGTTCAGGGGCAGAGCACCAAGATCAAGGAAGTACCGGTTCAAGCAACCCAGACACTGAATGGCGCGGACCTGTTTAACACCTACTGCGCCTCCTGCCACGGCAAGGATGGAAAGGGAGCCGGACCGGCGGCGGATGCGCTGAAGAAGCACCCGACTGATCTGACTCAGCTCGCCCGGAAGAACAGCGGGAAGTTCGACGCGCTGAAGATCCAGAACATGATTACGGGCTCGGACGTCATCGCGGCGCACGGTTCGCGAGACATGCCCACCTGGGGCACGGTATTGGGCTCGATGAGCAGTGACGAAGGAACGCGCAAGATCAGGATCTCTTCGCTGGTGGACTACATCGCCAAGATGCAGGCGAAGTAAGCGGCGTCATTTGCCGGGTTGGGTTGCGCCGGGCGGTGTGGCGCCGCCCGATTGGGCGATGCGCTCCAGAATATCGGGGATTTCGAAGACGGCACGATTGTGCTGACGCCCGGTGGCTTCGCGAAAGCGGCTATACGCATCGGGCGCCAGCAGATCTTCCACAGCTCGGGCGATCCCGCGGAAATGCGGGAGCACGATGCCGACGCCCATGGAGCGTATCCACTCGGCGTTGTAGCGCTCCTGCGGCAGGGTCCAGGCATTGCGCTCCACAATCACGGGGAGGCGCATGGCGACGGCCTCGCTAATGCTGCCGGGTCCGGGCTTGCCGATGAAGTAATCGGCCAACTGCATGTAGCGCGGCACCTCTTTGGTAAAGCCTTCCACGAACAGCGGGGCACGGTGGGGCAGGGCCTGCAACCGCTCGCGCAATTTCGCGTTCTTGCCGCAGATGAGAATGAGCTGGCGGTCATCCAAAGCGCGCGCGATGGGCAGCATGGCGGCTGAACCTTCGCCGCCGAAGAGCACGAGACCGACGGGCTTGGCGGGGTCGAAGCCAAGCGCGGCGCGAGCCGCGGCACGGTCCGCATCGGGGAGCGGTTCGATTTCGTAGAAGCGCGGGTTGAGGATCATGCCGGAGACGCGATGCACGGTGGCATCGGGATGTCCCACGGTACGTACCTGCTCCACCGCTTTATCCGAGCCGCAGATGAAGTGCTGCACCTGACGCTCGATCCAGAAGTGGGGCGGGTAATCGGCGATATCGGTGAGGATGGTGACGAAGGGCACGCCGGGCAGGGCGCGCGCGAGGCTTTCGCCGAGGGCACGATCCAGGTTCGGGACGAGCGAGACCACCATATCCGGGCGGGTCTCGCGCCAGAAGGCTTCCAGCAGGCGGACGGTTTTCGGGTGGAAGAGGCGGATCACGGCATGCATGCCCACCATGAGTTGGGGCGAGCCCAGCGTCCAGCCCTTCTTGAGCATCAGGTTGTAGAGGTCCTGGAGGCGGAGTCCGGTGACTTTGCGGAAGATATCCATCTCGTCCAGCAGTTCCTGGAGGTTCACGAGCCGAATCTCAAACGGGCGCTGCTGCTGCGTCATCACCTGGCTCAGCGCATTGGCCGCGGCGCGATGACCGCCGCCGGCATCGAAATAGATGAAGTCCACCCGCCTCATTCTTCCCGATTGTGACATGCGGCGGAGGATGAGTGGCAGAAAACAAAGTGCTTCACAGATGTTTTTCCGCAATGTCACCGGTTTGTGACGGGAAAGGGGCTACAACTCGCATATGCGGTGCGATTTGCACGTCCACACACGGCACTCGGGAATGTGTACGGTCCCGGGAATGCGGCACATCTGCCGGGAAAGCTACAACGATCCGCGGGCGGTCTATGAGAAGTTGAAGCGGCTCGGCATGGATCTGGTGACGGTCACGGACCACGATTCCATCGACGCGGTGGAGGCACTGCGCTCGCACCGGGATTTCTTCCTGAGCGAGGAAGTGACGTGCACGCTGCCGAGCGGCAACGAGTTGCACGTGGGCGTGTATGACATCACCGAGCGCGACCACATCGAGATGCAGCGCCGCCGCCACGATTTCGAATCGCTACTGGCGTGGCTGGAGGATCATGACCTGTTCTTCAGCGCCAACCACATTTTTTCCAGCCTGACGGGCAACCGCTCGCTGGAAGACTTCGAGCTCTTCGCGACCGCCTTCCCCGCCCTGGAAACCCGCAACGGCCACATGCTGGCAGGCGCCAACGCCAACGCGGCGGCGCTGGCGGACCTGAACGCGCGGGCTGAAGTGGGCGGCAGCGATGCGCACGCCATGGCGAGCGTGGGATGCGCATGGACGGCGGTGCCGGGCGCGAGGACGCGGCAGGAATATCTGCAAGGCTTGCGGCGCGGGCAAGGCAGGGTGCGCGGTGAGACTGGCAGCTATTTCAAGCTGACGCGGGACGTTTTCACAATCGGCCGGGAAATGGTGCGGGAAAACCCCGCCACGCTCCCGATCGCGGCCCTGGGCTGGCTGGTGCCCTTCATTTTGCTGGAAAACCACGTGCGGGAGAGCCTATTCTCAAGGTGGTGGATG
>CAIRBY010000058.1 GCA_903876865.1 uncultured Acidobacteriia bacterium | reverse complement strand
GGGCCGGAGAGGGTGAGTCCCTGGATGGGGACGGTGGCGGCGCGCTCGGGCAGGTCGAAGAGTTTGAGTCGCACGCCATCGAGGCGGAGATCGAGTTGGGCGGGCGCAGCGCCGCGTCCTGCTCCACCACGCCCTGCTCCACCGCGTCCGGCAGGTGCGGGGGTGGGCGGGGGAGTGGCGGCGGGGGGTGCGGCGGGACCGCCGCCGCGGAGGGAGAGTTCGGGCTTGGTGTTTTCGCGGAGGAAGGTGGCGCCGATGGAGTGGAGTCCGGCGGTGACGGGGATGCGGACTTCGGTGGGGCCGCCACGGCCTCCGCCGGTAGTGCCCGGGGTGGCGTTGCTGGCGGTGGCGTTGCCGCCCTGGCCGGCGCGGATGCGGATGGTGTACTCGGCATCGACGGGGAAGTAGTAGCGGAGGACGAAGCCGCCGCGGGAATCGAAGGGCAGATCGTCGCTCGTGCGCTCATTGCGTTCGCGGGCGGCGATGCCGGGGCGATCGGGGTGGGCGGCGAACTCGCGTGTGACTGGCTCGATTTTGGTGTTGCCGACGGCGAGGCGGGCGATGGTGCGGGCAGTGGAGATGTAGCGTTCGAGGAGGGCGGGGGAGACGGAGAGGACGTCGCCGATGTTATCGAAGCCGTAGCCGGAATCATCGACGGGGAGGAGCGCGCCGGGATCGGTATCGAGAGAGAGGATGTCGCGGATGGCGTTGGAATACTCGGCGCGGTTGAGGCGGTGGATGGCGGGGCGGCCGGGGTTGGGGTGGGTGGCGGCGGCGCGGTCGAGGGAGTCTACGAGGGATTTGGTGAAGGCGGCGGCGATGGGGGCGGCGGGGCGGGGCATGCCGGCGGGCGGCATTTCCCCGGTGGAGAATTTGCGCAGCACACGCTCCATCAGGCCGGCATTGGCGGTGGGGTCGAGCAGGTCGGGTGCGGCGAGGTTGACGCCGGCGGCGGGGTTCTTCTGGCTATGGCAGAAGACGCAGTATTGATCGACGATGGCGCGCGGGGCGGTGGGGGCGGCGCTGGCGGCGGAGCGCGCGGCGGGCGTCTGGGCCAGGCACGGGATGGCGGCAAGGGCAAGAAGGGCGATGGGTGTCCAGCGGGACACAAATCCCCCCTCCCGATTCGGGTGCATTGGATCAAGTTTGCGCTAACGGGGGGCTGAAATCAATCGGCGGGAGAACGATTTGTATACCTTTACAAAGGCGGCGGGGCGGGAGGGTTCAGGGGCCGACGAGGACGGTGGGTAATCCGACAGCGATGGTGCCGCCGTGGACCGTCATATCGTTGATTCGGGCCTGGAACATGCCCATGGTGAGTACGGTCACGGAGCCCATGGCGATGACGTCGGGTCCGCCGGCGCAGACGGCCATATCGGTGACGCGTGCGGCGGGCATGCCACCGATGAGGACGGTGACGCCGCCCGGGGGCAGAATGGGTCCGCCCACGTGGGGGACGAGGCCCGTGACCATGGGGCAGACATGCATATCTCCGACGCGTGCGGCTGGCATTCCCATAATGAACTCCTATGCTGGTTTGGGCTCCCAGAGTTTGATGCGCTGGGCGACTTCGAGACCTTGCGCCACGAAGGCGCGGAATTTTTCCGGAGCTTTTTCCGGTTCTTTGGAGACGGCGGCGGAGAGGATGGCGCCGGTGACGGCCTTGGCGGTGAGAAAATCACCGGGTGGAATCGGGGCGACGTTCGGGGGGCCGAGGCTGCCTCCGCTGAAGAATGCGGCGAGCCCGGCGCATCCGGCGGCGGTGCCGAGGGTGGCCTTCTGGGCTGCGTCCATGGCGGCGCGGCGGAGTTCGTCGGTGGGTTGGGCGATCCAGCGTTCGGTGGCTTCGAGCGCGGCTTTGATGACGGGGGGCGGGGCATCGCCGGAGGAGCGGCGGGCGCAGACCCAGGCCCACCAGACGGCTTCGCGTTTGGGCAGGGCGTGGGCGACGAAGCGGACGGCATCCGGGAAGAGCGCGGCGCCGAGCAGGATGGCGACGTAATCCCGGGGATGCAGTTCGGGGCGGGCGAGCGCCATCGCCTCCTCGCCTAACTCCGCGACGGCGCAGATGGCGAGAGTCTTCGAGTTCGGGGGTACGGGAGGCGAAGCCATATCAGTTAATCATCACCGCTCCGCCGACGACCTGGGTTATGGCGTCGCCCTGAACCAGGGTAATCGTTCCGTGGAGTTGAGCCTGTACCAAGGCGTCGATCTTGATCATCATTCCGTTGATGGTGACGCCCATCTGATCGATCTTGATGCTGCTCATGCCCACCTTGAGTTCGATGGACTGCATGGCCTCGGTTTCGATCTTACCAAGAGTGCATTTGGTGGACTGGTCGCCCGTATCGATCAGGGTCGATTGATTGCCGATATCGAGTTTGGTGGACTGGTTGCCCTTGTTCAGGGTGATCGATTGATCGCCCTTCACGACAGTGGTGCATTCGTTGTTCATTACGGTCTTGGTTTCGTCGTTGTCGATGTTGGTGACGCGGTTGTTGCGGACGGTGCGGGTCTCGTTGTTTTTGATCAGGGACGTGAGATCTTTTTGAGCCTGGAAATTGACGAGTTCCTTGTCCGCCTTGTCTTCGAACGAGAGTTCGTTGAACCGGCCGGCGCCGCCGGGGACACTGCGGGACTTGATGCCGCTGATGGTCTTGTGCTCCGGCAGGGTCCAGGGGGGCATGGTCATGGCGTTATAGACGCTGCCGACGGCGATGGGATGGTTGATATCGCCGTTGACGAAATCGACGATGACTTCCTGGCCGATGCGGGGGATATGGACGGCGCCCCACTGTTCCCCGGCCCAGAAGGTGGCGACGCGGACCCAGCAGGAACTGTTGGCGTCCTTTTCGCCTTCGCGGTCCCAGTGGAACTGGACTTTGATGCGGCCGTACTTATCGGTGAAGATATCGCCATCGTCGCCGCCGACTACGATGGCGGTCTGCACGCCATTGATGGTGGGGACCGGGGTGGAGCGGACGGGGCGGTAGGGCAGCGCGGCGGGGATGCAGGTGAAGGAGTTGGAGTATTCGAAGGCCTCATCGGTGTTGGCCGCGGGGTTATCGGCATCGAGGGGTTGGCGGGCCTGGTGCTCGACGCTGGTGATGACGAACTTGCCGTCATCGGAGAAGTGGCGGTCGAGTTCGAAGGTGTGGCCGGCGGTGAAGCCGGCGTGCCAGCCATCGGAGTGGATCTGCATGCCCTGCACGGCCTCTTCCTGCATGCGGACATTGGCGGTGCGCTGGTTGTCCTTGAAGATGTTGTTGAGATCGGAGGGTTGCTCGCCGCCGGCTTTGGAGATGCCATCTACGCGGTTGGCGTAGCCGCCGGGAAATTCGTAGATTTCGTAGTTATCGTTGCTGGCGACTTTGAGCTTGTGGGCGGTCTCGCCGGCGGTGACGGTTTCGAGGATGGGCTTGTTCGCGTCCAGCTTTTTTTCGGGGATCTGAAAGTTGTGATCCCAGGTGGTGAACTTGCCGGAACGGATCTCCTGGTGCTTGTTCCAGTTGTAGACGCGGTCCTCTTCGAAGCCGGCGTGCATGCTGTCTTCCCAGATGGCGGTGGAGAGGAAGGGAATCGCGGGATGGGCCTGCGGATGATCGGCCAGCACGAGGCGGTGGCCACTTTCGGTGTGTGTGAAGAAGTAGTAGATGCCTTCCTCCTCCATCAGGCGGCAGATGAAGTTGAGGTCGGTTTCGTTGTACTGGATGCAGTATTCCCGCGGCTTGAATTGATCGTCGATCTGATAGACGACGTCGAATTCGGCGAGCACCTGCTTGAGGATATCGGGCACGGTGAGGTGCTGAAAGGTGCGGCTGCGGCGCTTGCGGCTGAGGGTCCAGATATCCGGTACGACCTCGAGGACATAGTAGATGAAGTGCTTGTCGCGGTAGCCCTGGGTGATGCGGCTGACCATGCCATTGATGTAGCGCTTGTGTTCGCGGATAGCGAGTTCGATGGTGATCTTCTTGCCGAGCAATTTATCGAATTCGAGCTTTTCTTCCGTATCCTGCCAGGCGGTTTGCAGTTCAAAACGGAAGAGTTCGGAGATGGCTTCACGGCCCTGGAAGCCGAGGGGCAAAAGCTTGTCGGCTCCCAGGGGCGTGGTCAATTGAAGCGGGCGGTCAGTTTGCGCGAACATGAGCTCTCCTCCGTGCGGCTCGGGGCCGTTTAGCTATAGATGAAATTACCGTCCGCGCCAATGGTGACGTGGATCGGCTCGAGTTTCTGGCGTTCGGCCAGGCGCCCGAGAATCTGGCGCGAGATGGCCGGGAGCAGCGTATTGGTGAGGATGTTGTCGACGTTGCGGGCGCCGCTTTCGACTTCGGTGCAGCGGCGGGCCACTTCGGAGATCACCTCGTCATCGTGCGTGAGAGCGATCTTGTGGGTCTCCAACAGGCGGCGCTGAATCTTGGCGAGCTTGAGGCGGACGATCTTCTTGAGGTTCTCATCGCGCACGGGGTAGAAAGGCACGACGACCATGCGGCCGAGGAAGGCGGGCTTGAAAATTTTATCCAGCTCGGGCTTGATGGCTTTGACGAGCCCGGCGGGGCTGGGCGCGGTTTCGGGATCCGCGGTGAGCTTCATCAGCGTATCGGTGGCGGCGTTCGAGGTCAGGATGATGATGCAGTTTTTGAAATCGATTTCGCGGCCTTCGCCGTCTTCCATCTTGCCCTTATCGAAGACCTGGAAGAAGAGTTCGAGCACGTCGGGGTGCGCCTTCTCGACTTCATCGAGGAGGACGACGGAGTAGGGTCTGCGGCGCACGGCTTCGGTGAGCACGCCGCCTTCGCCATAGCCGACGTAGCCGGGAGGCGAGCCCTTGAGGGTGGAGACGGTATGGGCTTCCTGGAACTCCGACATGTTGATGGTGATGAGGTTGCGTTCGCCGCCATAGAGCAGGTCGGCGAGGGCGAGTGCGGTTTCGGTTTTGCCGACGCCGCTGGGGCCGACGAGCATGAAGACGCCGATGGGCTTGCCGGGATCCTCGAGTCCGGCTTTGGAGGTGCGGATACGCTCGCTGAGCATATCGAGGGCATGATCCTGGCCGATGACGCGGCGGCCGAGTTGGGTTTCGAGCGAGAGGATGGACTGCATTTCATCGCGCAGCATTTTGCCGATGGGGATGCCGGTCCAGGCGGCGACGACTTCGCCGGAGATCTGAGCATCGACGCAGACGCGCATCAGGGGCGATTCGCCCTGCAGGGTTTCGAGCTCGACATCGAGAACGGCGCGTTCGGCGCGGAGGGCTTCGGTAGCGGGCGCGGTCTCACCGGCAGGCAGAGCCGCGGCGGTTTCGAGTTCGGTGCGCACCTCGCGGATTTTGGTGACGAGGGCGAGTTCTTTTTCCCAGCGTTCCTTGAGGATGGCGAGCTGCGCTTCGGTGGCCGATTTCCTGGTGGCGAGCGCGGCGAGGGCTTCGGCGTGATCGGCGCCGAGGGCGGCTTCGCGTTCGAGGATGCGGGTCTGCACGGCCACGTCATCGAGCTGGCGCATGGCGTCTTCGACGGCCGGCGGGGTGGTGTTCTGGCTGAGGGCGAGGCGCGCGCAGGCGGTATCGAGGACGCTGACGGCCTTATCGGGGAGCTGGCGATCGGGCAGGTAGCGGTGGGAGAATTTGACGGCGGCGACGAGGCCCTCATCGAGGATGCGGACGCCGTGGTGCTTCTCCAGCACGGGGATGAGGCCGCGCAGCATCACCTGGCATTGGATTTCGGTGGGCTCTTCGACCTTGACCACCTGGAAGCGGCGGGCGAGGGCGGGATCCTTCTCGAAATACTTCTTGTACTCGCTCCAGGTGGTGGCGGCGATGGTGCGGAGTTCGCCGCGGGCGAGGGCGGGCTTGAGGATGTTGGCGGCGTCGTTCTGTCCGGCGGCTCCGCCGGCGCCGATCATGGTGTGGGCCTCATCGATGAAGAGGATGATGGGCGTGGGTGAGGCCTTGACCTCTTCAACGAGGCCCTTGAGGCGATTTTCGAATTCGCCTTTGACGCCGGCTCCGGCTTGCAGAAGCGCGAGATCGAGCGAGCGCACGGTGACGTTGCGCAGGGCGGGCGGGACATCGCCCTGCACGATGCGCATGGCGAAGCCTTCGACGACGGCGGTCTTGCCGACGCCCGCCTCACCGGTGAGGATGGGGTTGTTCTGGCGGCGGCGGGTGAGGATGTCCACCATCTGGCGGATTTCGGGGTCGCGGCCGAGGACGGAATCGATCTTGCCGTTCTTGGCGTTTTCGGTGAGGTTGACGGTGTAGGCGTCGAGGTTCTGGGTCTTGCCTCCACCGGGTTTGGGGGCGCCGGGCGCGCCGGCGGGGGCGGCGGCCGCGTCTCTGGCTACCTCGCGCGAATCGGCGAGGATGGCGGGCATCATCTTGCGCAGGGCTTCGGGTTCGAGCTTGCGGAACTCTTTGCTGATGTCCTGGAGCAGGCGCGAGAGTTCGTCATCGGCGACGAGGGCGAGGATGGCGGCGCCGGAGCGGATCTGGCCGCTGCCGAATTCGAGCGAGCCGATGGTCCAGGCTTCGCGCAGCATCTTATAGAGCGAGGGGCTGAAAGAGGGCGTGCGGGCGTTGCCGGTTTTGAGATCGTCCAGACTGGTGGCGAGGTCGGTGGCGAGGCGCGCCGGATCCATGCCGAAGTGGCGCAGGATGACGGCGAAATCGGATGTCTGGGCATCCAGGAGTTTGGTGAGAAAGTGCTCAATTTCCACGTCGTAGTGGGTGCGCGCGACGCACAGACCGGCGGCGCCATCGAGCGTAGCGCGCATGGTGTCGTTGAGCTTGCTCACAATCGGCTTCAAACTGTTGGCCATAAGTTTTCCTCTTCGAAGTTATAAGTCTAAGACCGTTTCCCGCGCGTCGCGGGTAAATTCCGCGGATTTGATCCAACTGGTCCAGCCGAGCTGTTGACCATCGCCATCGAGGGGGCGCAGTTCGCAGACGGGCACCTCCTGCTTGCGCAGGATGAGCTGGACTTCCATATCGTACTCACCGCCGGCGTAGAAGCGGGTGAAGGCCTGCAACTGCCGGAAGCCTTCGTGGCCGGGGAGAAAATCGGTGTACTGTTCGAGCGTCAGCGGTCCCAGCTGGATGCGGATGCGGGACTGCTGATCCCAGATCTCATCGCCCACGACGGCGCCGAAGCCGAGTTGTTCGCTGTAGCCGCCGGTTTCGCCGAGGGCGCATTGGGACTCGCGTTCCACGGGGTACCATGCGCCGACGAACTGTTCGATTTCGACGGGGACGCCGAAGTAATCCCAGAGCACCTGGCGCAGGGCGGTGGCGGAGCGGGCGTGCATGGAAAGCAGGCCGCCGTAGAAGAGGAGGGAATCGTCCGCGATCTCCTGGCGGTTCTGGAGGCCGGGGGTGTTGAGGCCGAGCAGGGCGAGGATGTAGTGCGAGAAGCGGTCGAGTTCGCCGCGCTCATAGGCGATTTCGAAGCGGTATTTTTCCCACGCCTGGTAGAAGAGCGAGACCATGCGGTGGTTGAAGAGGTCGAGGAAATCGGCGAGGCTGTAATCTTTCTCGCGGAGACGCTGATTGACGAGTTCGCAATAGGCGCGCGGAAGCACGCCGAGCGGGCCGTGGGTCCCCATGAAATTGATGCGCATCAGGGGCGGCGCGGCTTCGCGGGTTTCCAGGGATTGAATCTGGCTGGCGGGGAAGGCGAGGTGCGGGTGCGTGGCGATGCGGACAATCTCCTGCGAGGGATTGTTGAAGCGGCCGATCACCTGGCGCTCCGGGTGCATGCGCGCCATCAGGCGGATGGCCTGGAAGAACTCGAAAAGGTAGGGCTCTTTTTCCAGCACGCCTTCGATGGGCCAGCGGATTAGAGCAGTATCTTCTGACCGGCTCGTGGGGGCCATTGCCTGAGCACCTCCTTCCTTTGGCGGGTGCGGACGCGGAGCTGGCTGAAGCTGTTCAGCGAAACATAGAGGCCGAGGAAGTATTCGATGACGCTGGCGAAGAGGAAGACGCCGCCGCCGACGAACTGCTCTTCATCGAATTCCATATCGACCTGGGTGCCGCGGGCGAAGACCACGCCATCCTGGGAGATGACGCGGGCGAAGTGACGGCGGCTATCGAGGGAGACGAGGCCTTCGATCTGCTTTTCGGAATAGGTGGAGCCGGAGAAATTGTAGAGGCGGAGAATCTCCTGCAGGGCCTCGCGGCCGTTTTCGACGAGCGAGAGATAGTTGAGCGAGAGCTGGGAGACGAGGCGCCACATGGAGTCTTTGCCCACGGGCGGGCGGAGGGCATCGGTGGGTTTGATGAGGGCGACGATGCGTTTGACGGGGAGTGCGCCTTCGAGTTCGAAATCGCCGCCATCGTTGCCGAAGGGGAGGCGCGAGGGCAGGTCGCGATTGGTGCAGACGGTGCGCACGGTGAGCGCTTCGGCGTTGGGGCGGACGGGGCGGTTGGAGAGATCGACGAGGGAGAGGAAGACGTCCGTGCCCTCGTCATCGCGGTAGCCGGAGGCGCGGCGGGTGGAGCGCCAGAAGGTCTGGACCTTGTTGCGGCTGACGCCGTGGCGGTAGGAGTAGAAGGGTTCGAAGCGCGTGACTTCTCCGGTTTGGGGATTGGCGCTCTTGACCTCCGTGACCTCGAAGACTTCGGTGGCGCGGCGGCGGGTGACATCCGGCACGACCTGGTATTCGTAGCGGGCGTGATCGAGCAGGATGGGCTCGGCGGTCTGCTGGAAGAGGTTGACGATGGGGGCGCAGTTGAGGCGGAAGGTCTTGGCGGAGACGCCGAGTTCGAGCATCTGGCGGCGCTCGGTGCGTTCGAAGGGAGAGATGAGAAAGAGGATCTCCGCCTGGCTGCCGAAGCCGGCTTCGGCGAGACGCTCGAGACCGGAGAGATCGAGGAAGAAGAACTTCTGCGGGAAGCAGAAATACTCCTGGAGCAGGCGGTAGCCGAGGAAGGAGCGGCGGGCGTAGGGCAGCATGCCATCGTCTTCGGCGAAGCCGACGGGGCGCAGGGCGTCCGCGCCAAGGATCACGGGGGCGACGCGGGATTTTGGCGTGGTATCGCGGATCACGATCTGCGCGCAGTTGTTGCAGAGCAGTTCATAGAGCGAGTGCACGAGGTTGCTCTCGCCGTTGAGATAGAAGCGCAGGTTGGAGAGGCCGAGTTTGGCGAAGGTGAGTTCGCCGGGGCATTGCAGGGCCACGCGCACGGCGGCGACGGCTTCAGAGGTCTTGATGGGAGGCTGCAGGCGATCGGGCGATTTCCATTCCGCGCCGGTGATTTCGAGCGGCCAGAAGGTGAGATCGTAGCAGGTGCGGAACTTGCAGGGCACGCCGTTGACGGGGCGCGAATTGAGGACGCTGGCGCGCTCCATTTTGAGGCCGGTATCGGGCGGGATGGCGGTGGGGTCGACGGAGAATTCGGCCACGGACATGGAAGGCACCGGGCGCAGATAGTGGGGATGCAGAATGCTGAGCATCGCCTCGGTGATTTCGGGGAACTCGTCGTCGATCTTGAGGTGGACGCGGGCGGCGAGGAAGGCGAAGGCTTCGAGCATACGCTCGACATGCGGGTCTTCGCACTTATCGGCCTCGAGCACGAGGCGGGAGGCTACCTTGGGATACTTGGCGGAGAACTCGACGCCCATCTGGCGCAGGAAGGTGAGTTCGCGCTCGTAGTAGAGCAGCAGGTCATCCCGCACTGGCGTCTCCCTTGACCTGATACTCGCCGCTGGAAAGCTGCAGGGTGGTATCGAAGGAGATGTGCTCGGGCGATGGGTCCATATCGAGCAGGCCTTCGATCTGGAAGCGCATGACGTGGGCGGAACCGGCGGCGGGTTCGAGCGGGAGGACGCGCACGCTGAGCAGGCGCGGTTCGAAGAGGTGGAGAACGTCTTCGATGACGCGGGAGAGGCGGGAGCGATCGCGCACGGATTCCCAGTTGAGAGAGTTGAGATCGGGCAGGCCGTAATTGTAGAGCGATTTGGAGACCTCGGCGTACTCGGGTCCGGCGGGGTCGGGGGTGCGGCGGGTGTTGAGGAGCCACTCCAGATCGCGGCGCAGGCTGGCTTTGAGCAGGCGGACGGATTGGGCGCGCGAGGGCGGCGTTTCGGACGCGGTTTTCGGATCGCGATCGATCAGGCGTTCGAGGACGGATTGGGTTACGGTCTGTTCGGGTTCCCAGCGCGCCATAGGTTATCTCGAGACGTTGAGGGCCTGCAGCGGGTCGAGGCGGCAGATCCAGGAATAGAGCTTCTGGCGCTCGGCGGGGTCGCCCTCTTTGGAGGCGAGGCAGCGGTAGAGCAGGGCGAGGGGCTGAGCGAGCAGGTCCGGCGCTTCCCAATCCTCGAGCTTGCGGCGATCGATTTCGGCGGCGAGTTCCTGGAGGATGGGGAAGGCGATGGGTTCGTGTCCGGTGGCGACGCAGAGTTGGGTGAGCTGAATTTTGCGATGGAAGCGGGCGCGACCGCTGCGCTCCTGCACCATTTCGCGCATGAGCATCTCGATGCCTTCCTGTGCGCGTCCGGCGCGGGCGGCCTGCATGGCGAGTTCGAAGGTATCGGGCACGCCGGGCTGGCGGGCGTCGGAATCGGAAGGCTCGGAGTGATAGGAGGCGGGCGAGTAGGCGGCGTCCGCGGGGGCGGGGGCGGCGTTCTCTTTGATCCACGCGACGGTTTCGGCGTTGGCGGTGGCCGTATCGTCCATCAGGGTGAGCGTGGGCAGTTGCGGGTAATCGGCGAGAAGGGCGCGCACGCCGGAGATGACGGCGTTCTTGATGGGATCGTAGTAGCTGCCGAGTTCGTAGCAGGCGCGGCCGACGTAGCGCTGCAGGTCGAGCCAGCCGCGTCCGCATTCGAGTCCCATGGCGGCTTCGGCGGTTTCGAGGACCTCGGCCCAGTTGTATTCGAGGGCGAGGCGCTTGAGCGTCTGGCGGATTTCCGAGGGCGGCGCGGTGAGTTGGAGCGGGTCGATCTCGGCGCCGTTGGCGCGCAGTTCGCCCCAGCGCAGGCCGCGCAGGAGGAGGTAGGGGGCGGGGCTGTAGGGATCGTTCTGGCGCAGGAATTTCGCGGCCGCGACCACGCGGGAGACGGCGTCGTCGCGGTCCACGGGTTCGGCGGTGAGGGCGCCGCCGGCTTTGCGCGGTTTGGCGGCGGCAGCGACGGGCGCGGCGGATGCTGCTGCGGGCGCCTCTTCGTAGGTGGTCTCTTCGGCAGCGGCTTCGGGTTCCGGTTCGGCAGCGGCGACGGCTTCGTCCGGTTCGGTCTCGCGCTTCTGCTGAAGCAGGATGTAGACGGATTGGCGAACCTCTTCGAGGGCGCGGCGCAGGGTGCCGAAAGAAGGGCTCACATCGCCGAACTTCTCATCGCAGAGGTCGCCGAGCGAAGTGAGCGCCTCCAGCGTGCCATCGAAGGTTTCGAGCAGGGCGACGTAGAATTTCTTGGGGGTCTCGTTGAAATCCTTGTCGAAGGCCTCTTCGGAGACCTTGCCTTCGGCGATGGCCTCGATGCGCGTCTGGGCCTTCTCCTCGGTATCGGCCGACTCTTCGCTGCCGACGACGCGCGACTCCTTGTATTGATACCAGTCGAGCCTGCCGCGGGTGAGGGGCGCGCGCTTGAGCGGCATTTCGAGGCGGTCGCCGAGCCATTGCAGGGGCGCGGCGCGGTACTCGGCATCGCCCTCGTCGAGTTCGGGGTAGAGGCCGTCCCAGAAGCTTTCGATGAGGCCGCGGGTGAGTTCGAGGGATTCGCGCAAGCCGGCCACGCCTTCCTTGCGGAGCATGGCTTCGGCGAGCCAGACGGCGAGTTGGAGGTCTTTGCTTTTGGTGGCGATGGCTTCGCTGGCGAGTTTAATGACCAGCGGCCAATCGGCGGTTTTGCGCTCGACTTTCCAATCGCCTTGCGGTGCGGTATCGTCCTCGCGGCGTGCGTCTTTGATTTTGTCGTAGACCGGGGCGTATTTGAGGTTCTCACCCGCGGGGTTTTCGGCCGAAATCGGATTCAGCAGATCATTGCGCAGGGGCATGAGATTGAGGAGCGGTGATTTCGAGGTGTCTCACTTCCAGGAGCGGTACGTCTTCTCCATCCACGAGCAGCATCTTCTGTCCGAAGGGGATGACGTCGCCGTTTTCCTGCTCTTCCCAGACGGTGGTGCGGCCGAGGCGGACGGCGTCATCGGCGTGGCGGAAGCTGAGGGGGGCGAGCACGGGGAGGAGGACTTCGCCGAGTTCGGTGCCTTTGAAGGCGGGGCCGGTGCGGACGAGGGCGGGGATCCAGAGCAGGTCGCGGAGGCGCTTGGGGGCTTCGATTTCGATGCTGTCGATGTGGGCCATGGGGAGCCACATGCACTGGCCGGCGGCGTAGATTTCCAGACGGGGGCCGATGCGCGGGTCGGCATCTTCGATGGCTTCGAAGGGCGTGCCGTTGAGGGTGCCGGAGACCGGCGGCGCATCATGAATTTCGGGGTAGTCGCGTTTGCTGAAGAGATCGCTGCGCATCTGATCGGCGTTGAGCGCGGCGCGGTAGAGGAGGGCGCCGGTGGCGGCGTCGGGACCGGAGGCGGCGAGCACGTCGAGGTGTTTGACGGCGCGTTCGTATTCGCCGGCGAAGCAGAGCAATTCGAAGAGGAATGTGCGGCGGCGCGCATCCATCGGGTTATCGCGCAGTTCAGCGCCGAGGGCTTGAATGGCGGCCGCGAGTTGCCCGGCGTGGTAGAGTTCTCTGGCTGTCATAACGTGGGCCGGTTCCTAGTGTAGAGAGAAAACGCCGGCCGCGGCGGGCCGGTGAGGGCGCCCGCCGCGGCCGGCGCGGAGTTTAGACCTTCTTGTTCGTCTTGACGTCCCAACCCGCCATGATGGGTCCGCCCTGGGCTTTGCCATCCGGGCCTTGCGGCTGGTAGGAGTACTCGACTTTGGAGAAGTTGATGGAGATCTCCTCGGTCGGGATCGCGTCAAGCGTCACACCGGCTGCGTTGGTTTCGCAGGCGCCGTGGGGTTTGTAGTTGGAGATCAGAAGGTCGGTCAGTTTGATCTTCAGGAACTCCATCTGGGTGCCGCCGGCTTTGCGGACCACGAAGTTGGCTTCCTTGATGTGCGCGCCGGTGGCGCAGCTGAGGAAGAGCAGGGGCGAGGACATATCGGTCTTCTTGGTGATGACGAAGTCCTGGATGTGAACCTTGCCCGCGCCGCCGCCGCCGCCGGTGGCGGAGACTCCGGTCTGGGCGACGCCCCAGCTAAAGCTGAGGATGTCGATTTCGCCTTTGTGCTTGTCGTCGGCGGATTCGCCTTTGATGCCGTCGATTTTCAAAAATGCGTCAAAAAGTGCCATTCCAATTCCTCCAGTTTGTTGTCAGTGTTATTTAGCGCTGGCGGGGAGATCCGCAACCAGGCGCAGTGAAATGGACAGTTCGTCCAATTGGAAGTGCGGCTTCAGGAACGCGACCGCACGGTAAGCGCCCGGTTTGCCCGCGATTTCTACGACTTCGATGCGGGCTTCGCGGAGCGGACGCCGGGCTTTGATTTCCGCTGAGACATCGTCATTTCCCACGACATACTGGAGAATCCAGGTGTTGAGGAAGGTTTCGCAGTCCTTGCGGGACATGAAGCTGCCGATCTTATCGCGCATCATAGCTTTGAGGTAGTGCGCAAAGCGGCTCATGGCGAGGATGTAAGGCAACTGGGTGGAGAGGCGCGCACTGGCGTTGGCGGCTTCCTTATCGTAGAGCTTGGCCTTCTGGCAGGACTGGACGCTAAAGAAGGCGGCGTAGTCCGTGCCCTTGCAGTGGACGAGCGGAATGAAGCCGAGATCGGCGAGTTCCTTCTCGCGGCGATCGGTAATGGGGGCTTCGGTGGGGCACTTCAGCGCCACGTCGCCGCCATCGGTGGTGAAGGTATGGGTGGGCAGACCTTCGACCAGACCACCGCCTTCCACGCCGCGCACGGCGGCGCACCAACCGTAGTTGGCGAAGGCGGCAGTGAGGCGCGCGCCCATGGCATAAGCGGCATTGCCCCACAGGTATTTGGAGTGATCGCTGCCATCCACGCCCTCTTCATAGTTGAAGGCATCGCAGGAGGCGCCGTTCTTGCCATAGGGCAGGCGCATCAGAACGTGAGGCAGGCAGAGGCCGACATAGCGCGAATCTTCGCTCTGGCGGAAGCTCTTCCACTTGGCGTACTCGGAGCTATCGAAGATCTTGGCCATATCGCGGGGAGCGTCGATATTGGTGAAGCTCTCCTGGTTGAGCATCTCCGGCGAGGCGGCCGAGAGGAACGGCGCGTGCGCGGCGGAAGCGACCTGGGCGATTTTTTCCAGCAGTTCGATCTCTTCGGGACCGCGGCCGAATTCGTAATCGCCGACGAGGGCGCCGAAGGGCGCGCCGCCGAAGACGCCGAATTCCTCTTCGTAGACCTTCTTGAAGAGCGCGCTCTGATCGAACTCGGGCGCGCGCTGCAGATCGCGCAGCAGATCCTTTTTATTGACGTTGAGAACTTTGATTTTGAGCTTGTCGCTGGTTTCGCTCTGATCGAGCAGATACTTCAAGCCGCGCCAGCTGCCTTCGAGTTTCTGGAAGGTGGGGTGATGGAGCACGGCGTTGAGTTGGAGGGAGACCAGGTGATCGATCTGCGCGATGCGCGCATTGATCATGGCCTCGGCGTCTTTGGAGACGGTGATGCTGCCTTCCAGCACCTGCGCCACGAACTCTTTGACCAGATTCTTGCCCCGCTCGCGACCGGCGGGGTCTTTGGCCATGCGGCCCTCTTCGACGATCTGGTCGAGGAGACTGACCTCAAGGTTCTGTTCGACCGGCTGATTGAGCCCGGCCTTTTGCGCTTCACTCATTGGATCCCCCCGAAGTGCCGAGTTCGGCGCGGAGTTTGGCGAGTTTGTCTTTATCGGTGACGGCTTCGCGCAGGGCCTCTTCCAACTGATCGTTACCCTGCATGCTGCCGCGCAGGTCCGATAGGCGGTCCCTGAGTTCGAGGAGTTCGCGCAGAGGCTTCACCTGGCGGGCGACGTTCTCGGGAGCGAAATCGTCCAGGCTCTTGAAGTTCAGGTCGACCTTCAGGCTGCTGGCGTCGGAATCCTCACTCAGCTTGTTATCCACGGAGAAAGTGAGGTGCGGTTTCATACTTTCCAGGACCGCATCGAAGTTATCGGGATTCACCTCGACGAACTTACGATCTTTCAGACGGGGAAGCGGGTCCACGGGTTGGCCGGTGAAATCGCCGAGGACACCCATGACGAACGGCAATTCCTTGATTTCGATGGCGTCGCCCACTTCCACGTCATACGTAATTTGCACACGTGGCGCGCGAACGCGGTCAATTTTGTGCTGCGTACTTTGTCTTGCCATGCCTGGCTACCTCCGCAGTGGATTCTGTTCAGGCCGCGGGGATACAGCCCATCCCCCACGACAACAGTGAAAACAGCGTATCAGAAAATCGTGCCGACAACCATCCTAATGGAAAGGACGCCTAAGTTAACCAGGGAAGAGGCCCCCCGGCCGAAAAACGGTACTAGCCGGGCTGCGGATTGGTGAGGCCGAATCCATCGTGGCCGCCGGCATCGGAGCCATTGAGGTCATGGTGATCGGGGGGGAGCGGATGTTCGGCGAGGCGGAGGAGGCCCTGCCCGGCGAGCGCCGCGAGCAGGCCGCCGAATTCGGCGGCGGAGGTTTCGGGGTTGACGAGGCCTTCGCGGACGGCGCGATCGAAGTGTTCGCGCCAGGTATGGGCGCCATCGCAGGCGGCGATCACGGACACGACCCAGGAGGCGCAGCGCAACTCGCTGTTGAAGGGGGCGAAGGACTCGACGGCGAAGAACTGGGGCGTCAGGCGGCCCCCTTCGAGGCGGTGCAGGACGCGCATTTCGGTATCCGGGGCGATGCTGGGGTGGGTATCCATGAGGCCGGCGGTGAAAGCGGGGTCTTCGCAGGCGCTAGCCCACTCCAGCAGCCACTCGGCGTGGCGGGGTCCGCAGGTGGCGCCGCGCTGGACGCGCAGGGTCACGGGCGGGCGGGCGGCGGCATGGCGGCGCAGGAGGATGGTGCCGTAGAAGAGGAACTGCACGTTGCGGCGGTTCCAGCTCTCTGCCCAGTACTTCAAATTGGAGAGGGCGACATTGCCCTTGCCGACGGCGCGGGCCAGAAACTCCGTGGGCGGGCGAAGGGAGTGGGAGATCATGACCAGATCGAATTCGGAGTGCTTGGGGCCGAGCCAGAGGCGGACGCGATCCTCGAAGTTCTGGCCTTCGCAATCGGCGCCGAGGACGAGCGTGTGGAAGGTGCCGCCGGGGCGGAGATGGCGGGGCAGTCCCTCGATGGCGTGCTGCAGGATCTCTTCGCCATCGGCGCCGCCATCGGCGAAGATCACGCTGATTTTGGCGGCGGGCACGTAGGGCGGGTGGGTGACGATGCGGTCGAAGGTGAGGCCGCGTACGGGTTCGTACATATTGCCTTCCACGACGGTGGCATTGGGAAGGCCGTTGAGGCGGCGGTTGAATTCAGCGAAGCGGACGGAGCGGGGCGCGATATCGCTGCCCCAGGTCTGGTGGGCGTAGCGGCGGGCGGCAGAGAGGGCGGCGACTCCGCTGCCGGTACCGATATCGAGCAGGGCTTCGCAGGGGGATTGCGGCAGGGTGGCGAGGAAGTGGCGGGTATTTTCGATCACGCCGGGATAGACCACGTCCAGGGGCGGCCTGTAGGGGGAGCCATCGGGGGTGCCGGGGCGGTCGCCGACCAGGATCAGGTCGGCTTCGGCGGGGTAAAGGGTGACGGTGGCGTACCAATCGTTGGGGTGGGCGGGGTCCTGCGCCACGATGTGGAGGGCTTGCAGGAGGGGGAGGGCTTCGGGGGGGAGGAACTGATCGATCAGGGACTGAGAGACGAACTCGCCATCGAGGAAGAGTCGAACCCAGATATCGAGCGGGCTTTCGAAGGTGATTCCGGAGGTGCGTCCGTCGCACTTGGCGCGGAAATCGACGATGGAGCGGATTTCCAGGCGGCGGGAGAGGCCCGCGTGGCCGAAACCGGCGGCGGTGAGGAGTTCGCGCAGGGCGGCAAATTCGGCATCGGTCCCGAGGTGCGGCAGCATGAGATGGAGTGGATGTGGGGCGGCCTGCGTGGTCGACATGAGCTGAGAATACCATTGCCTGGGCGAAGCAGAGTTGGATAAACGGGCAAGTTCTGGTACTGTGATTCCAAATGAAGCGCCTTCAACCCGTGATCTGGAGCAAGGGCACATTCCTGAGCCCCCAGCACCTACAATTGCAGGACCGCTTCCTGGAAAACCTGCTGCAGTTCCACCTGGACAGCCTGGCGTTCCGGCCGTGGGGTTTTCGCGGCTTGCAGGTCAGCCGGGAAGGGCTGGCGGCGGGGAGCTTCAGCCTATCCAGCGCATCTGGGATCTTCCCGGACGGGCTGCTCTTCGACATTCCCGATTCCGATGCGGCGCCGGCGCCGAAGCTGCTGGCGGATTGCTTCGAGCCGGACCAGACCACGCTGGACCTGCACCTGGCGGTGCCGCAATATCGCGAGCACGGGCTGAATGTGGTGACCAGCGGACGGCAGGGCAGCGCGCGCTACCGGGCCGAGGTGGAGCTGTTCCGCGACGAGAATACGGGCCTTTCGGAGAAGCCGGTGCAGGTGGCGCGCAAGAACCTGCGGCTGCTGGCGGAGGGCGAATCGCTGGACGGGTACAGCTGCCTGCGGGTGGCGCGGATTCAGCGCACGGAGACCGGGACGTTTCAGGCGGACACGCGCTTTGTGCCGCCGCTGCTGGATTTTCGGGCGAGCGAGTATCTGGATGGGATCGCGCGGCAACTGGTGGAGATTCTGACCGCGCGCAGCGGCGCGATTGCCGGGACGCGGCGGCAGAAGAACCAGAGCCTGGCGGATTTCACGGCGGCGGATATCGCCAATTTCTGGCTGCTCTACACGGTGAACAGCGCCTTCCCGGAGTTCCGGCACCTGTTTGAAACGCGCGGCGGGCATCCGGAAGATCTGTATGCGGCGATGCTGCGGCTGGCGGGATCGCTGACCACGTTTTCGGCAAAGGTGCATCCGCGGGATTTGCCGGCGTACGATCACGATAATCTGGGGGGCTGCTTCGCGGAACTGGACGAGAAGCTGCGGCTGCTGCTGGATACGGTGATTCCGACGAACGTGGTGTCGTTGCCGCTGAAGCTGTTCAGGCCTTCGATCTACGCGACGCCGATCGATCAGGACCGGTACCTGGTGAATACGAAGATGTACCTGGCGATCAGCGCGGAGGCGCCACAGGCGGATATCGCGGGCAAGACGCCGAGCCGGGTGAAGGCATGTTCGGCGACGCACATCGAGCATCTGGTGCGGCAGGCGCTGGCGGGGGTGCCGCTGACGTATGTGGCGCAGCCGCCGAGCGCGATTCCGGTGAAAATGAACTACCAGTATTTCAGCCTGACGCAATCCGGTCCGGCGTGGGAGAGCGTGCAGCGGGCGCGCAATTTCGCGGCGTATGTGCCGGAAGAGCTGCCGAATCCGCAGATGGAACTGATCATCGTGCTGCCGCAGAACGTGTAGGCGCATCACGCCAAGTTGTTCAAGATGCGTGCGCATCACGCCGCATGGTTCAAGATGCGGCGCATCACGCCGCATGGTTCAAGATGCGTGCGCATCACGCCGCATGGTTCAAGATGCGGCGCATCACGCCGCATGGTTCAAGATGCGTGCGCATCACGCCGCATGGTTCAAGATGCGTGCGCATCACGCATCAAAATTGATGATGCGTGATGCGGTAGGATGAAGTCATGCGGACCACTCTCGACTTGGACGATGAACTTCTGGCGGCGGCGAAGCCTCTGGCGAAGGAGAGGGGCGTGTCGCTGGGGCGATTGATTTCGGAGCTCGCGCAGCAATCGTTGCAGACGAAATCGAAGGGGCGGATGCGGAACGGGTTCAGGCTACTGGAACGAGAGCCGGGCGCCCCGATTCCGACTTTGGAACTGATCAACCGTTTGCGAGATGAAGATTGAGCGTCGCGCTGCTGGATGTGAACGTTCTGGTGGCATTGTTTGACGTCGGGCATCCGATGCATACTAACGCTCACGACTGGTTGAGCCGGAATCGCAAGTACGGATGGGCAACCTGTCCTCTCACGATCAACGGTTGCGTTCGCATTCTGAGTAACCCGGCCTATACGCGCGCGAAGGCCACCCTGGGTGTGGCGGCGGAAGATCTGCGAGTCGCCTGTTCCGCGGCGGACCACGAGTTTTGGGCGGACTCCGTGTCGATTCTGGATGAGTCGCTCTTTCGCACGGGTGCGGTTGCGGGGCACAAGAACATTACGGATGTGTACCTGCTGGGGCTGGCGGTGCGGAATCACGGCAGGCTGGCGACGTTCGACCGGTCCATTCCGTTGAAGGCGGTGCATGGGGCGGAGCCGCGGAACCTGGTTGTGATTGGCTCGGCCTGAAGCGGCGGTTGCGATTCACACGGTAGCGGCGAGCGCGGCGTTGAGGTCTTTCAGGAACGCGGGGACTACGGTGAAGGGATCGTAGGGTTTGCCTGGCGGCGAGAGGGTCTCGATGGGGAGATAGCCGCGGTATCCCGATTGGCGGACGATTTTCACGAGGTGCGGGAGGTCGGTAGGGATCTCGCTCTCTTCGCCGAAGACGCTTTGTTTGATCTGCCAGTTCACGGCGTGGGGTGCGACGAGGGCGATCTCCGCGTAGGGGTCGGCGGCCCGGAAGTAGCCGGTATCGACGATGGGGCCGCACCATTCGGAATCGACCACGCGTACCAGTTCCAGCAGTTGTGCGCCGGTGCGCAGGAAGTCGCCGTGATTCTGCACGCCGATCTTGACGCGGTGCCGGGCGGCGTGTTCGGCGCACTCGCGGAGGGCGGCGGAGATCCAGGCGAGCACGTCCGCGCGAGGGGCTCCGCCGGAGACGCTCTGCCAGGTCTGGGCGCGCATCTGGGTATCGGCGAAGACCCGGAGCACGGGCGCACCGAGGCGGGCGGCGACTTCGACCCACTGCTTGATGTGGGAGACGCCTTCGGCGCGGAGGGCGCGGTCCGCGGTGGTGAAGTTGTTGCGGACGCCGGTGCCGCTGAGGGCGATGCCCAGGTCCGCGGCGCGGCGGCGCAGGTGGTCGGTGTAGGCATCGGCGGGAGGGTCGGGATAGCCGGGGAAAAAGTAGCCGGTGGGGTCGAAGGCGGCGAAGTGATTTTGCGCGGCGAATTCGAGGACGCCTTCGAGGGTGATGCCGGCACCGCGCTTGCGGATGGCGTCATTGAGCAGCTTGTTGAAGGAGTAGGCGTTGAGGCCGGGCTGCAGGGCTGGCGACGGTGCGGCGGCAAGAGCGGCTGCCGCCGCAAGGGTCGCGGACTTCAGAAAGTCCCTGCGGGATGGAGTCATATTGCGTGCGGGGCCGGCCGCGGTCATCACTTCTTCATGAGGAACATGACGAGCAGGCCGCCAACGAGGAAGGCCAACAGGCAGAAGATGGCGATCAGCAGGTAGTTGGGCGGCTTGGCCACGGTGACGGTTGCGGGCATCGCGGGTGGCTGCGGCATCTGCGGGGCTTGCATTTGGGGCGGCTGCATCTGCGGCATTTGCATCTGCGGCATTTGCATCTGCATCTGGGGCGGCTGCATGCCGGGCGCCTGCGGCATCTGCATCTGAGGGGGCTGCATCTGCATTTGGGGCATCTGCATTTGCGGCATCGGCACCTGCATCTGGCCGGGTGGCGGGGGGACTTGGGGCGCAGGCGGGGCAAGGTTGGTGGGCGCGGACATCATGCGCGTGAACTCGCTCGGGCCTTGCGGCGGCGGAGGCGGGGCCGGGGACTGGGCGGGCGGGCGATAGAAGGCCTGGGTTGCGCCGCCACCGGCGCCATAGCCGGGCGGCGGCGGGGGAGCCTGGGGCGGGGCGCCGGGAGGTGTGCCGGGGAGTGAACCGGGGCCGAACATCCGGGTGAAATCCCCCGCGCTGGGAGGGGGTGGCGCCGGGGCCGCGGGTGGCGGAGCGGCGGGGAATTGGGCGGCAGAGGGGAACTGCGGACCTTGGGCGCCAGGCAGCGGAGCGGGCTTGAAGAACTGGGTGAATTCGCCGCCCTGAACCGGTGGCGGGGCGGGCGTGTGTGCGGCGGACGGGGCTTGGAAGAGGACCTCGAACTCGCTGGGCGCGGCCGATTTGGGGGCGGACGGGGGCCAATCACCGGGCGGGGGTGTATCGGGCAGGGGAGATTGGAAGAGGCGGGTGAACTCGCCGGGTCCGGCGGCGGGTGGGGGCGGCGGCGCAGCAGGAGAAGCGGCGCCGGGGGACTGGAACATGCGGGTGAAGGATCCGGGTTCGGCGGCGGGCGGCGGAGCTACGGGCGGCGGCGCGGGCTTTGGCGGAGCGGGCGCGGCGGCAGCGCGGGCCGATGGCGCGGTCGGAGGGAGCGGTGCGGCGGCCTGGAACATGCGGGTGAACTCGCCGGGTTCGGAGGCGGGCGGCGGAGCTACGGGCGGCGGCGCGGGCTTTGGCGGAGCGGGCGCCGCGGCTGCGGGGGCCGATGGCGCGGTCGGAGGGGGCGGTGCGGCGGCCTGGAACATGCGGGTGAACTCGCCGGGTTCGGAGGCTGGCGGCGGAGCTACGGGTGGCGGTGCGGGCTTTGGTGGAGCGGGTGCGGCGGCTGCGGGTGGAGGTGGCGCGGTCGGAGGGGGCGGTGCGGCGGCCTGGAACATGCGATCGAACTCGCTCAGTTCGGCGGCAGGGGGGGGCTGGGGCGGCGCGGAGAAGGCGGCGGTGGTTGCGGGAAGATCCGGTTCCGGCGCGGGTGCGGCGGCCTTCTGGAACATCTTTGTAAATTCTCCCGGCTCCTGTGCCGGAGGAGGTGGGGGTGGCGGAGGCGGAGGTGGCGGCGGCGCGAGGTTCTGCGCGGTGGGGCGCTTCCAGACTCCCACCTTGCTGAACTCGAGCGCGGCGGCAGCGGCGCGATCCTGTTCGGCGAGCCACTCTTCAAGGTGCAGATAGGGCGGCGCGACCGTGACCACAAAGGTGGCGCCCTCATGTTCGCCGACCTCGATCAACTTGGCCATGGATGCGGGCTGCATGGCGCGCAGGCGCGTCAGGAAGGCCTCATTCTGCGGAGTGCTGTTGCCGCCGACCAGCAGGTGAACGGTCACATCGCGGCCGGTATTGGTCTGGCGCGCGCGGTAGCTCTGGACGCCCTCGCCGGGCAGCGGTTCGATCAGATGGTACTTGTCTGGAAAGTTCATGTGGGGTCGCGCCTGTTTCTCATCATGCTACCGCGAGCGGCATGAGTCCAGTAGGAAGGGGGCTATGGTAAAGTATGCCCACGGGCATATGAAACTGCTATCGAGAGTGGTTTGGTCTGAGGGAATGCACTTGGGGCCGCATCATTTTCAGGTGCAGAGCCGGTACTTCGAGGATTCGATCCAATTCGCCACGTCCTCACTGTGGTTCGCATCTTACGGATTGGCGGGTCTGGAACTGGATGCGGACGCGCTCTACAACGGCACGATTGCACTGTTGCACGCGCGCGGCATCTTCCGCGACGGGCTGCCATTCAACATGCCGGAGTGCGACGCGCTGCCGGAACCGCGAGCGATCGCGAACCTGATTCCGCCCACGCACGAAGGCGTCACGGTACTGCTCGGCATTCCACCCCACAAGGCAAATGGACGGAACTGCACATTAGACGGGAGCGGCGCGGGCGGGTCGCGGTACGCGGCGCAGGGGCGAGTTCTCTCCGACGAGATTACGGGCACGGACGAACGCAGCGTGCAACTGGGCCACAAGAACCTGCGACTGCTGGTGGATACCGAACCGGCGGGCGACCTGGTGACGATGCCGGTGGCGCGCGCGATGCGCGACGGCAGCGGACACTTCGTCTACGACCCGAACTTCGTGCCGCCGGTGCTGCAGTTGAGCGCGAGTCCGCGGCTGTTGCAGATGCTGCAGCAACTGATCGAAATTCTGGGTGAGAAGGGCTCGGCGATCGGGCGCGACGCGGGCAATGCGGGCGCGGAATTTTCCTCGCGGGAGATTGCGAGTTTCTGGCTGTTGCACGCGGTGAATTCTGCGCTGGCGCCGCTGCGCCACGAGCTGATAGCCAAGCGCGGGCATCCCGAGGAGTTGTTCGTCGAGTTATCGCGGCTGGCGGGCGCGCTGTGCACCTTCGCGTTGGATTCGAGCCCGCGCGCGCTGCCGGTGTACGATCACGAGAATCTCTCCGAGTGTTTCGCGCAACTGGACCGGCACATCCGCACGCATCTGGAAACGGTGCTGCCCACCAATTGCATTACCATCCCGCTGAAGCCGGCGGGCGATTGCTTCTACGAGGGCGAAGTCACGGACGCGCGCTGCCTGGGCAATGCGCGCTGGGTGTTGGGGATTCGCGCCGCGATGGGCGAAGCGGAACTGATGGCGGAGACGCCGCGGCTGGTCAAGGTCTGCACGCCGGCGTTCGTGCGGGAACTGGTGAACCGGGCGCTGCCCGGAATGCCGCTCACGCACTTGCAGGCGCCGCCGACGGCGATTTCGCGCAAGGCCGAGATGCAGTATTTCGGCATCAGCAGAAGCGGTCCGTGTTGGAACCACATGCTGCAGACCAAGCATGTGGGGGTATATGTACCGAATGCATTTCCGAATCCGGAATTGCAGGTTTTGGTTGTACTGGATAACTAGACATGTCACCTTCGGCGATTACTCGCAGACCTCAAAATCTGGCACTGCTTTTCCAGGACGTGCTCACCGCAATCGTACGGTTGCGGGCCAACCGGCAGGGCGTCACCGACGCGAATGCGTTCCGCCATCACACGCGCGAGGCGCTGAAGAAGGCGGCGGCGGACGCGATGACGGCGGGGTATCCGGCCGACGACGTGCGCCACGCGACCTTCGCGGCGGTGGCGTTTCTGGACGAGAGCGTCTTGAATTCGCAGAACCCGATCTTCGTGGAGTGGTTGCGCAAGCCACTGCAGGCGGAGCTTTTCGGCACGCACACGGCGGGCGAGGAGTTTTTCGTGAGCCTGCAGCAACTGCTGGGGCGCGCGGATTCGGCGGACCTGGCGGACCTGATCGAGGTGCACTACCTGTGCATGCTGCTGGGCTTCAGCGGGCGGTATAGCGCGGGGAATCGCGGCGAACTGGCGCAGATCCAGAACATGACGGGGGAGAAAATCCGGCGGATTCGCGGGCGGCTTGGCGCGCTCTCGCCGGCGTGGCTGCCGCCGAAGGAGCAGGCGGCGAGCAACACCGATCCGTGGGTGAAGAAGTGGGGGCTGATCGCGGCGGGAAGCGCGGCGCTCGCGGTGCTGTTGTTCGCGGGCTATCTGGTGGGTTTGAGTTCGGTGATCTCGCAGTTGCGCGCCCTGGTAGTGAAGGGATAAGGAAGACCCATGCCTGCAATTTACATACTGTTTGGTGTTGTCGCGATCGTATTGATCGTGCTGGTGGCGGTCTGGTTTTTCCTGAGCCGGAAAAAGGCGAAGGCGGCGGCCACGGCGGACGCTCCGGATGCGGGCGGCGCGGGAAGCGAAGAGATCGATACGCTGGTGCGCGAGGCGGAGGGGCGGCTGGCGGCATCGAAGCAGGCGGACAAACTGGGCAATCTGCCGGTGTTCCTGCTGCTCGGAGAGACGGGCAGCACCAAGACCAGCGTGATGCTGAATTCCGGGCTCGAAGCCGAGTTGCTGGCGGGGCAGGTGAGCCGGGACGGGACCGCGGCGCCTACGCGCACGGCGAATGTCTGGTTTTCACGGCGCACGATTTTTGTGGAAGCGGGCGGCAAACTGCCGGGCGAAGCGGCGAAGTGGAACCGGCTGATCCGCAAGCTGCAACCGCGCGTGGCGCAGGGCGGGCAGGCGCCGCGGGCCGCACTGGTCTGCTATGACGCGGAGAATTTCACGCGGCCCGGCGCGCAGGAAGCGGCGGCGGCGGGAGCACGGGCGTTGCGTGCGCGGTTGGGCGAAATTTCGCAGGCCTTCGGCATCAATCTGCCGGTCTATGTGCTCTTCACCAAGATGGACCGGTTGCCGTTCTTTGCCGAGTACGTGCGCAATCTGTCGCGGGACGAGGCCACGCAGGTGCTGGGTGCGACCATCGCGATGCGCGATGCGAGCGCGGGCGGCGTGTATGGCGAGGTGCAGACAGGGCGGCTGACCACGGAATTCGAACGCCTGTTCCAATCGCTGGCGGATGCGCGTCCGGAATTTTTGAGCCGGGAAAACGACGCGACGAAATTGCCGGGCGGGTATGAGTTTCCGCGCGAGTTTCGCAAGATCCGTCCGGCGGTGGTGCAGTTTCTGGTGGATCTGTGCCAGCCCAGCCAGTTGACGGTGAGTCCGTTTCTGCGCGGGTTTTATTTTACCGGCGTGCGTCCGGTAGTGATCAATGAAGTAGCGCCGGTGGCGGCGGCTCCCGAGCAGCAGGCGGGGTACGGCGCGGCCTCCGGGGCGACGGGGCTGTTCCGCGCGGGGCAGCTGGGGCAGGCTCCGCAGGCGGCAGCGCCGCAGGTGGGCGCGACGCGCAAGGTGCCGCAGTGGCTCTTCCTCAGCCACCTGTTCAACGACGTGCTGCTGGGCGATTCCGCGGCCATGGGCGCGAGCGGCAGCAGTGTGAAGGCCGGTTCGACGAAGCGGATTCTGTATGCCGCGGCGGCGGTGGTCTGCCTGCTGCTGGCAGTGGCATTCACGGTTTCTTTCTTCAAGAATCGAGGTCTGGAAGCGCAGGCGCGGGACGCGGCGGTCGGGATCTCGGCGGCGGAATCCACGGGATCGAATCTGGCGAGCGTGGATGCGCTGCGCAAACTGGAGACGCTGCGCCAATCGCTGGAGACGCTGGGAACATATCGCAGGGAAGGCGCGCCGTGGGGCTACCGGTGGGGCCTGTACACGGGTGATTCGCTGTATCCCGAAGTGCGGCGGATTTATTTCGAGCGCTTCAAGCAATTGCTGTTTTTGCAGACGCAGAATTCGCTGCTGGAGAATCTGCGCGGACTTCCGGCGACGCCGGGACCCGAGTATTCGCCGACCTACGATGCGCTGAAGGCGTACCTGATGACGACCTCGCATCACGATAAGAGCACGCGCCTGTTCCTGGCGCCGGTGCTGGTGAAGTGGTGGGCGGGCACGCGCGGGCCGGACCCGGAGCGGATGACGCTGGCGCAGAAGCAGTTCGATTTCTACTCCGACGAATTGAAGGAGGCCAACCCCTATTCGCAAGAGAACGACGGGCTGGCGGTGGAGCACGCGCGCAGCTACCTGAAGCAGTTTGCGGGGGCGGAGCGGGTCTACGCGTTCATGCTGGCGGAAGCGGGGAAGAACAATCCGCCGATCGATTTCAACCGGCAGTTCCCCGGGGCGGCGCAGACGGTGATTGAGACGCACGTGGTGCCGGGCGCTTTCAGCAAGGGCGGGTGGGCGTTCATGAAAGACGCGATCGCGCACGCGGACCGGTATTTCAACGGCGAGCAGTGGGTGCTGGGAGATCAGGCGGCGGCGAACTTCGACCGCGCCGCGCTGACGCAGAGCCTGCGCACGCGCTACAACGGCGATTTCGTGAAGGAGTGGCGGACGTATGTGAAATCGGCGAGCGTGGTGCGCTACGCCGGGTTGGCGGATGCGACGGCGAAGCTCTCGCAACTGGCGGGCAACCAGAGTCCGCTGCTGGAACTGTTCGCGCTGGCTTCGACGAATACGGCGGTGGACGACGCGGCGGTGGCGGCGATTTTCCAGCCGGTGCAGGCTGTGGTGCCGCCGGGGAGCACGGACCGCTTCATCGCGCCGCCGAACCAGAATTACATGAACGCGCTGGTGACGATCCAGACGAGTTTGGAATCGATCGCCAATCAGGCGGGCGCGCCCAACGACGCGGCGGCGGCACAGACCGTGAACAACGCGCTGCAGGCGAAGGTCAATACGCGGCAGATGGCGCAGGCGTTCCGCATCGACGCGGACGGGCACATCGAGGCGAGCGTGCAGAAGTTGCTGGAGGATCCGATCACGTATCTGGACGCGATGCTGCGCTCGATCGACACGCCGGAACTGAACGCGGGGGGCAAGGCGCTATGCGGGCAGATGCGTCCGGTGCTGGCGAAGTATCCGTTCAACGCGACGGCGACTAGCGAAGCCACGTTGGCGGACGTGAACGCGATCTTCCGCAAGCCGGACGGGCTGATCTGGACCTTCTTCGACCAGAAACTGCAGAAGGTGCTGGTGCGGCAGGGGTCGCAATACGCGATCAATCCGAGTTCGAAGGTGACGCTGAATCCGGCGTTCCTCAGCTTCTTCAACGCGGCGGCGGCGGTGGGCGAGGCGCTGTATGCGGGCGGTACGCAGGATCCGCATTTCGAATACAGCCTGAAGCCGGAGACGACGGAAGGCGTACAGGTGATCACGCTGAAGTTGGACGGGCAGGTGCTGACGTACAACTCGGGCACGGCGGCGGCGTTCAAGAAATTCACCTGGCAGGGGAGTGCGCTGCACGAGGCGCAACTCAACGTGCGGTTCGGGAATACGGAACTGCAGTTCGCGCGGGGGGAGGGGCTGTGGGCGGCGTTTCATCTCTTCCAGAAGGCGAATCAGTCGACGGCGTCGGGGACGGGGCAGGTGCTGGAGTGGATCACGAGTTCGGGGAAAGCGAGCGACGCGATCATGCTGCCGAGCGGGAAGCCGCTGACGGTGCGGGTGGACCTGGATCTGGGGGCCACGCCACCACTGTTCCAGCGCGGATATCTGGCGCGGATGGCGTGCGTGCAGGACATCGCCCGGTAGGGCGGGGTGCGCCCGGTGTCGCGCAGAGAGGCAAAGAAAGGCTAAGGCACTGCGGGGCGGGGTCTTGGTTTGTCTGGCATGGGATTCGGCTGTCATCGGCTGGGGAAGAAGGCGATGGCACGCAAAGGCGCAGAGACGCAAAGAAAGGCTAAGGTACTGCGGGGGCGGGGTCTTGGTTTGTCTGGCGTGGGATTCGGCTGTCATCGGCTGGGGAAGAAGGCGATGGCACGCAAAGGCGCAGAGGACTAGCACGGCAAGCTGCAAATCGCGTGGCGATCGGGGCGGCGTAGATGCGACTTCTTCGTGGCGCAGGCATTCCTGCCTGGCGTCTCGACATTCGTGTCGAGATTGCTTTTTCTGCCCTTTGGGGGAAAGGCCGCCGAGACGAATCTCGGCGCCGCAGGCAAGAATGCCTGCGGCACGATTTCCGTCGATTCTTCGCGAATGCAAAGAGATCGGCTACGGCATGGCGTGGGATGGGGTTCGCTGGTGCCGAGTTCGCAGCGCGGCGCGTCTAGTACCTCCGGTACCATCGAAAGATTGATTAAAAGGCCTTGTTATCTTTTATTCGACTGAGTAACCTGGAAGCCGAGTGAGGTGCCAAGTGCGACGTCTCCTGACCACCATGGTGTTTGTGGCTGCTTTTGCTGCGCAGAGTGCGCAAGCCACGATGCAGGTAGTAAAGTACCTGATGACCAAACCGGCTCCGCCGAGCTGTTCCACGGCAATCACGAATCCTCCCACCGCGTACACTACGTTCGCGACCACGGATACCGAGGCGTATCTGTGGTTCTACGTCACCGGGGCTAACGCGGGAGACGTGTTTTCGACAGAATATTACACGCCCGGGGGGCAATACTATCTGGATGCGAGCGGCCCGTTTAATCCGCTGAGTTCGGGCGGCAACTGGTGCTTCACGGATCTGCCATTTCAGATTGCGGGCTATCTGCCGGCGAGCCTGCCCGGCACCTGGACGGTGGTGGGCAAGTATAACGGCGCCACGGCGTTCACGCTGCAATTTACGATTGGCGGAAGCAGTTCGTGTACCTACTCGATTTCGCCGGGCACGGCTTCGGTCGCGGCCACGGGCGGCGGCGGCACGGCGAACATGACGGCGGGCAGCGGGTGCGCCTGGTCGGCGGTGAGCGGCGTCTCGTGGATTTCGACGAGCAGTTCGGGCAGCGGCAACGGCACCATCAGTTACACGGTGGCGGCCAATAGCGGGAGTTCCTCGCGGAGCGGCACCATCTCCGCGGGCGGGCAGACGCTGACGGTGACGCAGAGCGGCGCCTCTTCCGGCGGCGCGCTGTTCACTTACAACAATTTCGCCAGCACGGCAGGGCTGACGCTGGTGGGGAATTCGGCGACCGCGAATACGGCCGATGGCAGCGTGCTGCGGATCGCTCCCGCGAGCGGCGGCCAGAGCGGCGCGGTCTACAGCACGACGCCGGTATCGCTGGGCAACAACGCGACCTTCAGTACGCGCTTCCAATTCCGGTTCACGAATCCGGGCGGTTGGGATCCGGCGGACGGCATTACGTTCGTGCTCGCCACCAGCACTACCGGTCTCGGTTCCGGCGGCGTTGGCATGGGTTATGCGGGAGTCGGCGGCAAGAGCGTCGCAATCGAGTTCGATACGTATAACAACGCCGGCTTCAGCCTGGGCAACGACGACGGCAACAGCAGCAATCACGTCTCCATCGATACCAACGGCTCGCTGACGAACACGGCGATCACCAACGTCTACGGCAATGGCTCCTGCGGGCTGGCGAACGGCAATCCGCCGCAGAATCCGAATACGGCGGCGGGCTGCATGGCGAACGGGAACCTGTGGACGGTTACGATCGGCTACGACGGCGCGGCGCTGACGGTGATCCTGACGGACCCGGTAAAGGGCACGAGCTACACGGCGATCAACAACTACGCGATCAATCTGGCGTCGGTGCTGGGGCAGAACACGGCGTACGTCGGTTTCACGTCGGGCACTGGATCGGGTTGGGAGAACCATGACATCGTGAACTGGTCGTTTGCCAACACGACGCAACTCGGCGGGACGGGGAGTTGCACGTATGGGTTGACTGCCGGCACGCCGAGCACCGCCGCTTTCACGATCAGCGGGGGCGCGGGCACGGCCACGGTGGCCACGGCAGCCGGCTGCAGTTGGTCGGCGGCGAGTTCCGTCACGTGGATCACTACGACCAGCAGCGGGAATGCGAGCGGCACGGTGAACTTCACCGTCGCGGCGAACAGCGGCGCGGCGCGCACGGGCACGATCACGGTGGGCGGGCAGACGCTGACGATTTCGCAGAGCGGCACCTCGGGCGGCGGCACCGGATTGCCGGTGTATTACCGCTTTGAAAACGGCACCGCGAACGCGACGGCGAGCGGTTCGGGCTCGATCCTGGATTCCTCAGGCTCGGCGCAACACGG
>CAIRBY010000057.1 GCA_903876865.1 uncultured Acidobacteriia bacterium | reverse complement strand
GCACCTCGAAGTGGACCCGGAGATGACGGTGCGTCAATCCCACAAGATTGCGCACGACGTGCAGCTCCACATCAAAGAACAGTTGGACTGGGTGGCCGACGTCCTGGTCCACGTCGAACCCGCCCCATAGCGCCTAGGACAGGCCTCCCGGCCTGTCCAGGCTTACTTGGAGTTTTTTGTAGAGTAGCACCGTACAGGCCGGCAGGCCGGGCTTACGAAAACGACAGGCCCGCAGGCCTGGCTTACGAAAACGACAGGCCGGGAGCCTACGCAATCACCAGTTTGCCGATGCCGTCCTGGTAGGTCTCGTTGAGGCGGAAGGCCTCGGCGATATCGCTCAGCGGGCGGGTGTGGGTCACCAGCGGCGCGAAGAGGTCCATCTTATCCAGCAGCAGGTGCAGTGCGGCATGCGCCTCGTCGTTGGAGCGGCGAACGTTCAGAACTGCCAGTTCCTTGCGCCGCATGGGAGAGACTTCGAAGGGCACCATCGCAGCGGAGTGAATCCCGGTAAGCACCACGCGCCCGGCGTTGCGGGAGGCGCGGATCGCGGCGTTGGTGGTGTCTTCCTTGGCCGCGCAATCGATCGCGCAATCGACGCCACGCTGGCCGGTATCCGCCATAATCTGCTTCGCGTCGTCGATCTGGCTGGGGTCCAGCGTGACGTCCGCACCCATGTGGCGCGCCAGTTCACGGCGGTGCGGCAGCGGGTCGATGGCCCAGATGCGTCCTGCTCCGGCGGCCTTCACGCAGGCGATGGTCAATAGCCCGATGGGGCCCGCGCCGAACACGGCTACGGTTTCGCCGAGCTGGATGCGGGCGAATCGCATGGAGTGCATGGCCACGGCGAGCGGTTCCACCACGGTGGCAAGTTCCAGGCTGAGGTGCGCCGGAATGCCGAAGAGATTCACCGCGGGCAGATTGACGAATTCGCGGAAGAAGCCCGGAATGCCCGGCGTGCTGAGGAAGCGAATATTGCTGCAGACGTTGTGGTGGCCAGAGAGGCAGAACTCGCAGTGGTAGCAGTAGACCGCCGGCTCCAGCGCCGCGCGGTCGCCGGGCTGCCACCCGGTAACGCCGGGTCCGGTCTTCACCACCACGCCCGCCGGTTCATGGCCGAGCACCATGGGGTAGGCGCAGGGCGTGTCGCCCACGGCGCCTTCCGAGTAGGAATGGAGATCGCTACCGCAGATGCCAACGGCTTTCACACGCACTTGGATTTCACCGGGGGCGGGGTCTTCGATCGGTCTTTCGGTCAGTTGGAACTGTCGGTTGGCAATGAGTTCGGCAACAAGCACTATGGGTATCCTACAGCCATTGTAAAATAGTTCAGAATGTTGAATTTTCGCCAGTTCGATGCGGGGCCGGATCCATTCGGCCGGAAGTTCCAGGTTTTCTTCAAATGGATGCAGACCGCGATTTCCCTGCGCCACTCCGATACCGTGGATGTGCGTTTCATCCTGGTCGAGGAAGGCGGCGGCTCGCCGGTAGAGAAGACAATCGCGCTGCCTCACGCCGACCTGCAAAAGGTGAGCGCGGAACTGAAGCGGCCGATGGATGACGCATGGTGCTCGCGCCTCGCCGCCGCCCACCTGCTGCACCTGGTGGAGACTGGCGAGGATATGGAGAAGGCGCTGGTCACGGTGACGCCGGGCGATCTGAAGGCCTATGCCCAGAGCCTCCAAGGGACGGAAAATACGGCCGTTCACGCTGGTTGACAGGTGGCTGCTTGACAGGCAGCTCAATCTTCCGTGGGGCAGCGCATCCGGAAGCGCTCTCGGCCGTGTTGCGCCGGATGCCGCCGTTGACGGGTGAGCCCGTTCAACTGGAAACGGCGCGGGGGCTGCGGGACCATCGCGGTCCCGTGCACGCGGGTTCGTTCCTGCGGGCGCGTCGCATCGTCTTCGACTGCACGAAGGCGGAGTTCCCCCGCATCTTCGCCCATGAGGCCGCCCACTTTCTCTGGCTGCGATTGGGAAACCCGCTGCGGCGCAGCTACGAACTTGTTCTGCGCGCCGAACTGGCTTCGCGCGTCCGCGGTGAATTGGGCTGGAGCGCGGAGTGGCGCAAAGCGGCGCTCGCCACCGGTGACCCTGTCGCGCGCACGCGACGCTGGCGGGAATACTGCTGCGAGAGTTTTTGCGATACGGCCGCGTGGTTGTACTCGGGCCTGCGGCGGCACGAGGAGTTTTCTTTGAGCGAGCGCGCCCGGCGGGTTCGGCGCGCCTGGTTTGAGGCCACGCTAGGCCGCCGGCCATGGGTGATATGAACTGGCCGCTATTACCTTCTCGCTGTGACCTTCCCGGTGTGACCTTGCCGCTGTGACTTTGTCGATATAATCAAGTCAGGATAGATTCTGTGCAATTTTCCCGTTTCCCCTCCGCCCTCGCCGCCACGCTGCTCGCCGTGAGTCTTCTGGCGGCCTGCTCCTCGCCGTC
>CAIRBY010000056.1 GCA_903876865.1 uncultured Acidobacteriia bacterium | reverse complement strand
GAAAAGGCGTCCACTCCAGTTGCAACTTCACCCCGCCGGATAGAACAACCTCCTCGCCGGGATACGCCGCGTAGGTCACGGGAGCGGCCTGCGTCCCTGAATCCGCGGCACCCAACACCAGTGTTTCCGGCAGGTAATAGACGCCGCCGCGAAACCATGCCGTCACGGGTCCGCCGGACCTGCGAGCGCGCACTCGATCACGAGCCGCGGCCCATGTGGCCAACGGGCGGGCTTTGGTACCGGGGTTGCGATCGTCGCCAACGGGACTGACGAAGAGTTCAACTGAAGCGGCGGCCGAAGCGGGCAGGGCCGCAGCGCCAGCGAGATAGAGGAACGAACGTCTCTGCATCGGGCCTCGAAGACCGAATTGTCGCACGGGGCGGCGCACGGTGGTCCGATGCCTGCCGCGCGCCGCTCCCCCGCCCTAGTGCGCCGACGCCTTTTCGGCGCCCAACCCGGTATTGGCGCGGACTTCCAGTTCCGTGAACTTCGCTTCCGCATCGTGGTCGGCCTTGCTGGTCAGCGTGCCGATGATCGCGCCTGCGAATCCAAGCGGAATGCTGAGAATACCCGGATTCTCGAGCGGAAAGAGCGGCTTCATCTGGATTAGATGGCGGGCCGCCTGCGCGACCGTAGGCGCATCCACGCCCATGATGCTGGGGCTGATGACGATGAGCACGAGCGAACTGATCAGGCCGGTAGCAAGCCCCCACACGGCGCCCTCGGTGGTGAAGCGCTTCCAGAAGATCGAGAGCAGAATCACCGGCAGATTGGCGGACGCGGCCACGGCAAAGGCAAGCGCCACCAGAAACGCCACGTTGAAATTCGAGAGCAGAATCGCGAGCGAGATCGCGATTGCGCCCACCACGAATGACGTGATGCGCGCCACGCGCACGGAAGCGTGCGGATCCTGCGTGCGCCCGTGGTGGATCACGTTGTCGTAGAAATCGTGCGCGAACGAGGTGGACGCGCTGATCGTCAGGCCCGCGACTACCGCCAGAATCGTGGCGAAGGCGATGGCGGAGATGAACGCAAAAAAGATGTCGCCGCCGAGACGCTGCGCGAGAAGCGGCGCGCTCATGTTGGTGCCGCCGTTTTTGGCGATGAAATCCTTGCCCACGATGGTCGCCGCGCCGAAGCCCAGGAACGTGGTCATGATGTAGAACGTGCCGATGATCACCATGGCCCACACCACGCTCACGCGCGCCGTCTTCGCATCCGGCACGGTGTAGAAGCGCACCAGAATGTGCGGCAGGCCCGCCGTACCGAAGATCAGCGCCATGCCCAGCGAGATCAGGTCCAACGCGCCGTAGGGCGGCTTGTAACGTAGCCCGGGATTGAGGAAGTTGACGACTTTGGGGCCGTCTTTGACGTGCGCGATCGCGTCGAAGAAGGCCGTGAAGCTGAAGTGGAAATGGGCCATCACGAGGATGCTAAGGAAGACCGTGCCGCCCATCAACAGAATCGCCTTCACGATCTGCACCCAGGTGGTGGCAAGCATGCCGCCGAATACCACGTAGGAGACCATGAGCACTCCCACGATGATCACGGCCCAGTTGTAAGTGATGCCTGAGCCCTTCAACAGCAGCGCCACCAGCGTGCCCGCGCCGATCATCTGCGCGATCATGTAAAACGTGCTGACGGTGAGCGTGCTGAGCGCCGCCATGGCGCGCACCGGGCGCGGCCGCAAGCGGTAGGCCAGCACATCCGCCATCGTATATTTGCCGGCGTTGCGCAGGGGTTCGGCGACGATCAGCAACACCGTGAGATAGGCCACCAGCCAGCCGACCGAGAACATGAAACCGTCGTACCCCTGAAAGGCGATGATGCCGGCGATCCCGAGGAAGGAGGCGGCGCTCATATAATCCCCCGCCACGGCAATGCCGTTCTGCCAGCCCTTGATGCGGCGTCCCGCGGCGAAATAGTTGCTCGCGCCGGACGAGTTCTTCGCAGCCCAATAGGTGATTACCAGCGTCACGCCGATGAAGAGCAGAAACATGATCAGCGAAGTGGTCATCGGCGGGACTCCTCGTCCTGGTCTTTCTTCAATTGCAACTCAGCCAGGATCCGCTTCCCCATGGCATCGAACCGGTTGGCCGCGCGCACGTAGAGCCAGGCGATGAACCACGCCACGAAGAACTCCGACAGCGCCAGCAGATAAGCGAGGTTGACCGGGCCCACCACCGGAGTCCGCATCAGTTCCGGAGCGTAGCCCACCAGCACGGGCAGGGCGAAGTAGTACACGATGAAGAAGATGGTGGCCGGGATGATGAACCGCTTCTTGGCCGCGAGCAGATCCTTGAAGTGCTGGTTGGCGGCGACGCGGTCCCAATCACTGGGCACAGGTTCATTGTGGCTCTCGGTCTGGGTAGGCATGGACTCCCTCTTGCAGCGTCAGGTGGCCCGCAGCGGCAGTTCGGCCGCGAGGCGGGAGTCCATCACTCTACCAGAATCGGGAGCCTTGCCGCGCGAAGCCACCACCCAAGCTCAGTAATAGTACAACTGCATCTGCATGGTGAATTCGTTGCCGGGGCGGATGGTCGAGCCATGGAACGGCATCGCCCGCATCGCCTGAACGGTCCACTTCAAATTCTGGCCGTGGATGTAGTAATTGAGCCCGCCGCCCACGCGACGGCAATCTTTCACCGCATTGGCGGCGGCCACGAAGTTCTGCGTGTCGTACTTGGCGAAGGGCTGGATCTTGGCGCGATGAAGGTAGTAGGCGCCCTCGACAAACCAGTCGTTCTGGTCCACGATGGCCGCGAACTTGCGCCGGCCGTCATAGTGGTAGAACTGGAACTGGCCGCCGATCTCATCGCCGCCGCGCACCGGTTGATCCATGGCGACGTTGGCGGAGAACCCGCGGTAGCTGCCCTGCGAATCCACGCCCACATCCACCGCCAGAATCTTCTGCTTTCCCAGCGCGGTGCCGGCCAGTGTGTATCCGGTTTCGGTATCGAAGAAATCGTATTGCAGGTAGGCCGCGGTACGGAGGGAGTTGCGCGCGTTCGCATCGCGCTCCCCCTGCAGCGCCGCCACGCGGTAAAGCAGGCGGTCTCGGAACAGGAATCCGCGCGCCTGCAAGCCCAGATCGCGCAGCGCGGCGGATTGGGTGGACGAATTGTTCACCGTCGTCAGTGAATTCAGATCGAGCGTGTAATAGGTCAGCGTGGATTGCATCGCATTGCGCGAAAAAGGGACCAGGAACAGGCCGCCATCCACCTGAAACACCTTGCGGGGCTTCCACTCCAGAAACGCGTCCTGCAGCATGAAACCGGTGGTGGCGGATTTGGGGGTCTTACCGAGATTGGGCGAATCGGTGTCGATAAAGAAGCTGATGTCCTTACCGATCTCGCCGCCGATGATGAGGCGCGCGCGGCGCAGATAGAAGTTCTGCTGGTAGCCCTGCGTGCCTGCCGCCGCCGCGCTCGCATCCCTCGTCCAATCGGCCCAGAACTGCCCCTCCACGCCGAACCGTATGCTGACGTCTTCGTTCTTGATCTGCAGTTGCGCCACGGCAGGCGCGGTGACGGTCGCGAGTAGCAGGCAGAGGGCCAGGGATTGGAGCAGCGCGCGCTGCCGGGGAATGTGGAACATGGTGAGTATTCTCTTCTGACGTATGATTTCGATTCGTCCGGTCAGGAGAGCGTGTGCACGCGGACAGGGCGGGTCGCCATCCAGTATTCAGACTTGCGTATCCTAATCTGTAACACGTTTCACGGATGCAGTCATTCCATGGAGTTGCTTCCCGATGGCGGAGACAGCAGCGATGACGCAGGCAACCTCTGGAGCGGCTTGGAGCAGCCGCCTATTGCCTTACGGGCAGGCCGTCTGAAACGGCGACGCCCACCAGCGAATCGGCGCAGCCGTAGTAGAGAAAATACTTGCCCTCGAAACGCACAAGGCCTTCGGTGAAGGTGGTACCGGCGGCGTACTGCCCGCTCTTCTCGAACGGCAGTTCGGGCCGGAACACCGCGCCCGCGCTGCGCGCAATCAGCTTTGCCGGATCGGCGGACGAAAAGAGCGCCTCCCCCGCGGCATAGGTTCCGGCATCCAGATGCGGGTCCCCGCCCGACTCGGCGTTCTTGCCGTTATAGAGCACGACGATGCCGTCGCGGGTCAGTACCGGCGGCGGCCCCACTTCGGGAAAGCTGCTATCGAAAGCACCGGCCCGCTTGCCCAGCACCGCGATGGGGCTCCCCTTGGCATCCTCCACCGGACGCCAGTCGATCAGGTCGCTCGAAGTGGCCAGATGAACTTCGCCTTCGCCCCAATACATCCAGTACTTCCCGTTGATCCTGGCCGCGATCAGCCGGTCGCCAACGAGACGCGTCACAATCCCGGCAGACTTGTGCGAGAGGCGCAGGTACTTGCCGCCGGAGGCGCGAGCAAATGCCGGCCCGTGCTTGGTCCAGGTGATCAGGTCTTTGGATGTCGCAATCGCAGCGCCGGTGATGGTGCGGTTCCACTGCGTGTATGTCATCACATAGGTACCGTCCGGAGCTTCTACCACGCGCGGATCTTCGCAGCCGCCTTCCCACTCGCGCCCCTTCTCGGCGTCATCGGCGGGGAACAAGACAGGCGATGTCCTTCTGGTGAAGTGGAGGCCATCGGCACTCTCTGCCAGGCCCAGGCGCGAGGTGTGCATGCCGATCTTCTTCTCGCCCGAATCGTCTTCGGCGCGATAGATCACATAGACCTTGCCGTTGCGGACCACCGCCGCGGGGTTAAAGGTATGCAGGGCCTCCCAATGAACCGGCGCCTTGCGCATGGGGCACGCGAAGAGGGATTCGGCCTTCGGCGCGATCACCGGGTTCACCCGCGCGGGACGCAGGAAGTTTCCCAGCCCCCATTCCACCGGCGCTTGGGCCGGCAGTGCGAGCGCACTCAGCGCCAGCAATAGTGCGAAAAAGGAATTGCGAAGCAACGGCTTGATTGTATTGTGCATGCGACTCTAGCCCACTGGTTCCATCTCCGCGAAGCCCGCCACGGGCGCGGCCTTCACCTGGTGCAGATCGAGCACGATGATCTGATTCGCACCGCGCTTCAGCCACGTCGCAGGACAGTAGAGCCGCTTCTGCGGACCGATCTCCCAATAGCGTCCGAGGTTGTGGCCGTTCACCCAGACCACGCCCTTCTGGTAGCCCGAAAGATCGAGGTATGTGTCCGCAGTCTGCGCCAACTCGAACGTGCCGCGGAAGAAGACGCCGGGCCGCGCATCGGCGCTCCCCGAGGCCTTCCCCTCCGGCAGGTGTTGAATGAACTCGTCTTTGAGCGGGAGCGAATAGACCTTCCAGTTCATCAGCGTCATGCCGTTGAGCGTCACCCGCTCAGTGATGCCCTTGCGATCGATCATGGTCTGCGCGAAGTTGATGCGGCCCATGCCCTCCACCAGAATCGTCAGCAGCGGCATTGGGTTCTCGACCTTCGGCAGCGTCACGGTGTTCAGGCCTTCGCGGCGGTCGAGCTTTCCCACGTACTTTCCGTCCACGAAGACGGTCGCGTAGTCGTGCACATCGGTGACCAGAAGCTTGCCGCTCTTGTGCCCCACCAGCACCGTCTCATACGCGATCAGCCCGAAATCCTGACCGTAGGCCTCCATCGGCTTGGGCTGCACCGATTCCACCGGACGCGGCAGATTCTCCCACAGCGAGGCGTAGGGCTTCATGGCGATCGGCGCCACGGCCGCAGCAGGAATGTCAGGCGGAGGGTCCGGGATCGCACCGGCAGCCTTCGCACGGTAGTTCGCCAGCAGGTCGCGCAGGGCGCGATACTTCCCGGTGGCGCGCCCCTGCTCGTTGATGGGCGCGTCGTAATCGTAGCTCGTCACATCCGGCTCGTAGCCTTTTCCGCCCGAATTGGCTCCCGCCCAGAAGCCGAAATTCGTGCCGCCGTGCACCACGTAGAGATTGAAGGAACGGCTCCTGTCGAGCAGCGCCTTGATGTCTTTCACGATGCTCTCCGCCGAAGGGTGCTGCCACGTTTCACCCCAATGCGTCAGCCACCCGGGATAGATCTCGCTGGTGAAGACGGGCACCCCGGGGTTGAGGCGGCGGGCCAGCGAAAAGTGCTCGTCGGTGGTTCCCGGGTCGAGGCCCACGGCCGCACCGGGAAGCGATCCGGCTTCCAGCATGAAGGGCGTGGCACCATCGGCGGTATAGAACGGCACGCGGATTCCGGTCTCCTGCCAGACCTTGCGCAGGCGTTCCAGATACTTGCGGTCATTGCCGTAGCTGCCGTATTCATTTTCGATCTGCACCATCACGATGGGGCCACCCGCCGTCACCTGAAGCGGCGCGACCACGCGGGCGAGGGCGCGGATGTAGCGCTCGGCCGCACCCATATATCGCGGGTCCAGGCACCGCACTTTCACATCGGGAGTGCGCAGCAGGTAGGCCGGCAGTCCGCCGAAATCCCACTCGGCGCACACATACGGACCCGGACGCAGCAGAACCCACATTCCCTCTTCCTGCGCGATCTTGACGAAGGCCGCAATATTGCGCTCCGGCGACGTGAAATCGAACGTGCCCTCGGTGGTCTCATGGAAGTTCCAGAAGACGTACGCCGCGATGGTGTTCACCCCCATCGCCTTGGCCATACGGATGCGATGCCGCCAGTATTCGGGAGGAATCCGCGCGGGATGCATCTCCCCGCTGATCATCTGAAAGGCTTTTCCATCGAGCAGGAAATCCTCTTTACCCAGCACGAACGTGTGCTGCGCGGCGGGGCGGGCCAACATGGCGGTGAACAGAAACAGCGCGGCAAGGCCGAGTCTAGGCATGGTCACTACAAGTGTATTGCGCCGCCGGAATCGCCGCAAACAGGGCGTACGGTACAATCGTTCGAAACCTCATGAGCAACTCACCGGGTGACCGGTTCGGGCCCTATACCTTAATCTCGGCACTTGGCGAGGGCGGTATGGGCGAAGTCTGGAAGGCGAGCGATACCCGATTGGATCGCTTGGTAGCCGTGAAGCTGGCGAAAGCAGACTTCAGCGAGCGCTTCGAACGCGAAGCGCGCGCGGTGGCTGCGCTCAACCATGCCAGTATCTGCACCCTTTACGATATCGGCCCGAACTATCTGGTGATGGAACTGGTGGAAGGCGCTCCGCTCAAGGGTCCGCTGCCGCTGGCAAAGGCAATCGAGTATGCGGGGCAGATCCTCGACGCGCTCGATGCCGCCCATAGCAAAGGCATCACGCACCGGGATCTGAAACCGGCGAACATCCTGGTCACCCGGCAGGGAATCAAGCTGCTGGATTTCGGCCTCGCCAAGCAGGCCGCTCCGCTTCGCGAGAGCGATGCCACCGTGACCGCGGCGCTTACCGGCGAAGGGCAGATTGTCGGCACGCTGCAATACATGGCGCCAGAACAGTTGCAGGGCAAGGAAGTGGATGCGCGCAGCGATCTGTTCAGCTTCGGCTGCGTGCTCTATGAGATGCTCACCGGCAAGCGCGCTTTCGAAGGCGAGAATGCCGCCAGTGTGATCGCCGCGATTCTGGAACGCGAACCCGCACCACTCGGAGTGGCGCCTCCGCTCGACCGGATCATCCGGCGTTCGCTCGCCAAAGACCCGGACCAGCGCTTTCAGACCGCGCGCGATCTGAAGGCGGCGATGCTGTGGGCGATGGAGCAGCCATCGACCGCGTCTGGAACCGCAACCGCGTTCTCATCCGCACCCACACCGCTCCGCCGTTCCTGGCTTGCGATGGCCATATTGACGCTCGCCGGCGCCACCGCGGGAGCCTGGGGCGTGTGGCATTTCCGTCAGCCTGCAACCGCAACCGACTCGTATCACCTGCAACTGGATCCGCCCGAAGGCAGCCGTTTTGTCTTTGGGAATCTGGCCGGCGGCATGGCCCTTTCCCCGGATGGGCGCACGGCTACGTATGTGGCCTCCGGCGGAGGTAAGACCGGCCTTTGGATCCGGCCGCTGGACGGCGCGGCTCCGCGACTGGTGCCGGGAACGGAGAACGCAGCCTATCCATTCTGGTCGCCCGATGGGCAGTCCATCGGCTTCTTCGCCGGCCCCAAACTGCTGCGGGTCGAACTGGCGGGAGGCGCACCCACCGAGATTTGCGACGTGACAGGAGCGCGTGGCGGAGCCTGGAGCAGCGACGGGCAGATTGTGTACGGCGTCCTCTCCGCGGGGCTCTTCCGGGTCCCGGCGTCAGGTGGAAAGCCCACGCCCCTGACGACGCCGGATGCCTCGCGCGGCGAAGTCTTCCACCGCTGGCCCCAGGTGTTGCCGGGGGGGCGGTTCCTCTACTCGATCCAGAGCGAAAAGCCGGAACACAGCGGCGTGTTCGTCGCCTCTTTCGCCAACCCGAGAGAGAGAATCCGGTTGTTGAATACCGACACCAATGCCCTCTATGCGCAGGGCGGCGATGGCCGAAGCTATCTCTTGTGGCTCCGCGGCGGCAGCCTGACCGCGCAGCAGTTGTACTTTTTTGCCCCTATCGCTCAAAAATGGTATTTTATACGAATGAAACAACAAGTTAAAATTGAACCGAGTTGGAAAAAAGTTCTTGATCCCGAATTCAGAAAACCCTATTTTACCGAACTTGCCGATTTTGTGCGGAACGAATATGAAAATGAGATTGTGTACCCGCCGCCAAAATTTATGTT
>CAIRBY010000055.1 GCA_903876865.1 uncultured Acidobacteriia bacterium | reverse complement strand
CGGTCCACCTGCTCTACGCCTTCCTCTACGTGGCCGATGCGCAGGAGGGGCTCATCCTGATCAACGCCGCCACCCTGCTCGATGGCGATCCGCGCAACAACTTCCTCAAACGCGCCGTGACCTTCAATCCCGGCGGCATCCTCAACGGCGCCAGCTTCGTCGCCACCGCCGGCAACTATGCGTATGTCTCCTGCGACCGCGGCGTGGTGATCGTGAACCTTGAGGATCCGCTCCATCCCGCCGTGGTCTCCACCATCCCGCTGAAAGGCGCGGCCCACACCGCCGTGCAGTTCCGCTATCTCTTCGCCCTCGATGCGGAGGGGCTCAAGGTAATCGACATCACCCACATCGCCGCGCCCGCTGTGAAGGCTGCTCTGCCACTGCCCGGCGGGCGCGATATTTATCTGGCCCGCACCTTCGCCTATATCGCCGCCGGGGAGCGCGGGCTCGCCATCGTCGATATCGAGCGCCCCGAACATCTCGCGCCGCCGAAGTTCTGTACGCTCGTGAACGACGCGCGCGCGGTCCGCATCGGCATGACGAACGCCAGCGCCTTCGCCTACGTCGCCGATGGACGCAATGGCCTGCGCGTGCTCCAACTCACCTCGCCCGAGCGTAGCCAGGATCTCTGGGGCTTCAGTCCCAACCCCGAACCCGAACTGATCGCCACCTACAAGACGAAGGGTGAGGCGATCGCTCTTTCCAAAGGCCTCGACCGCGACCGCGCCGTGGATGAGAGCGGCAATCAACTCACCGTCTTCGGCCGCCTCGGCGCACGCCCTATGCACCTCGATGAGATGCAGAAGCTCTACCTGCGCAACGGACAACTCTACACCGTCACCAACACCGCTCCCGGGAGGCCGCAATGAACAGGGCCGCAAGGAACAGGGCCACAATGAACAGGGCCACAATGATGAGGCCACAATGATGAGGCCACTACTCCTGTTTGCCGCCGCTCTGTCGCTCTCCGCCCAGCCCGCGATCCGCACCCAACTGCAGAACGGAGTGCTGCGCGCGACCGTGCTGCACGCCTCTGGCGACCCGGTTACCGATGAGTCTCCCGCGCAACCCGGCGAACTGCTCACCCTGCTCGGCGCCAACTTCACGGCCGATGCCCAGATCCTCGTCGCCGGCACTCCCGCCGATACAATCGCGATTGACGACGCCACCGCGCAGTTCACCCTGCCCGCAACTGCCGGCGGGAGCTTCGTCGAGATTGGTATCGCCGATTCCACCGGTGCCGGCAATGCCGCGACCATCCCCGCCGCCACCCCAGCCGATGGCATTCAACTCGCCGCCGCCGAAGTCCAGTCCCTCGCCCTCGCCGCCGCGCTCGCCGCCGAGGGCCCCAACCTCGCCGTAGTTGTGGTCGATCGCGCCGGCAACGTGCTCACCGTATATCGACGTCCCGCCGCCACGGATGCCGTGGTGGAGAAGGCGCTCTCGCTCGCCCGCACCGGCGCCTTCTTCAGCAATCAGAACACGCCGCTCTCTTCCCGCACCGTGCGCGCCATCAGCCGTCCCAATTTCCCCGAGGGGATTCCGAATCAGCCCTCCGGCGACCTGTTCGGAATCGAGAACACCAACCGCGGCTGCAATTTCAACGTGACCTACCTGCCCGGGCAGTCCTACCCGCGCACCCTTGCGGCCGACGGCATCGGCTACGGCGGAGGGATCGCGACCGTGCCGGGCGGCTTGGCTCTTTTCCGTAACGGCGCCACCGTGATCGGCGGGATCGGCGTCTACGGCTTGGATAGCGACGCGCAGAACGAGAATGCCGCCGCAACCGCCGCGCAATCCGCCGCACTCTTCGTGCAATTGCCGCTGCCCGATCCCGGCGGCGTCTTTGTCGGCGGCTTCCTGCTGCCGTTCGTGAATCCGTCGGCTACCCGTCCCGCCGCCGCACCGGGCGGCACGTTCAGCATCGCCCCGCGCAACGGTGCGCCCGCGCCCGAGGGCTGGCTCGCCGGACCCATCGCCGGCTCCGCGCTCAGTGCGAGCGAGGTGGCCGGCATCGTGCAGAATGCCATCAACCAGGCGAACCTGACCCGCGCCGCTATCCGCCTGCCGGCCGGCACTCGCGCCCGCATGGTCATTTCCGTGGTCGATACCGATGGCGCCATTCTGGCCATCTACCGCATGGCGGACTCCACCATCTTCTCGATTGACGTAGCTCTGACCAAGGCTCGCAACGTGGTCTATTTTTCCGGACCGAACCGCGATGCCCGCGATCTCCCCGGCATCCCCGCCGGCACCGCGGTCACCAACCGTACCATCGGCTTCGCCGCGCAGCCCTACTACCCATCGGGAATCTGGAACTCGCTGCCCGGCCCCTTCGCCGCGCTCCTCGCCAGCGATCTCGCCAATCCCTGCACCCAAGGCCACCAACCGGCCAACCCCAATCAATCCGGCGTGGTCTTCTTTCCCGGTTCCGCCCCGCTCTACCGCAATGGTCAATTGATCGGCGGGCTCGGCGTCTCTGGCGATGGCGTCGATCAGGATGATTTCGTCACCGCCCGCGGCGCCCAGGGCTTCGAACCCCCTGCCGCCCTCCGCGCCGATCAGCTCTCGATCCGCGCCGTCCGCCTCCCCTACTGGAAATTCCCCCGCAACCCGGAACAGTAAACGCGGACGGGCGCTTCCGTCCGTCCGCGTCCTGCCACTCTACATCGACACGTAATATCCGCTCACACTCAGATATTTATTCGTGTCGGAAGCGTTCTGCACCTGGTACAGGAAGTACACTCCGCCGCCGGCGTCGGCATAAAGCCGTGCGCTCAGCGTCCCCGAGGTAGTTTGGAGCGCTGCGTTGTATTGCAGCGGGACCGCAAACCCGACATCCACGCCGTTCACGTTGGGAACCGCTACCAGTTGCCCCGCGTAAGTTCCAGGGTTTTGATCGACGATGGAGATCGTCTCGATCACCAGTTTCTTCCCGACCGGAATCGGCGGCACGCTCGCGGCGTATTGCGGATTGCCTCCGGTCTTGTGCATGGTCAGCGCGAACTGCACCGGTTGTAGCGCCGGGTTGTCCACATCGCGCACCAGCGCAGCCTTCACCTGCGCGAAAGCCGGTTTCGCCAGGCGTCCGCCGAAAATCGTGGCCAGCGCCGCCAAACTCAATACAGCATATGTAAATCGTTTCGTTTTAAACATTTCGTCCTCCGTTTGGTTTTAGTATCTTCATCGTGGAGATGAGCAAAATTCCCCCAATTCCCAGTAGCCATCCCGCCGGTTCCGGCGCGCCGGAAATCGGTGTAATGCTGCCTTCGCTGGTGCTGATATCCAGCGCCCAGTTCGAATTCCGCCCGCCGTAATCCGCCGGCAGAAACCCGAAAAACCCATCGCCCAGCGTGCCGCTGCCATAGTTCTCCGCATACGACATGTTTCCGCTCACGCTGAGCACGAGCGTATATTCCCCAGCCGGTATCGATAGCGCGATCAGCCGGGAATCGTAGCAGTTGCCCCCGTCCGTTGCCGCCGGCGGGCAAAGGCCATCGTCATTGGATTGGAGAAAGGTAGCGGATGGACCGGTGCCCGAAAACAGCGACAGGTAGGTGTCGAAGCCGCCTGCCGCTATCGGTTGACCGGCGGCGTTGAAACCGCTCAGCGTGGCCGAACTGCCGCCGTAGCCGTACGATTGCACGCCGACCGTCACACCTGCCGACGCCGTGAACGCGAACGTATAGGTGTCCCCGGCGTAGTTGGGGTCGAGGCTGCCTGTGAGGGAAATGACTGTGTTGGCGCAGCCTGGGATCGCACTCATTGCGAGCGCAATCCCCAGCAGCGCTATAGGACCCAACTTCATGGATGTTCCTCCGAGTCTTAGGCGCTCCCGGTATTCCGGAATGCGCCGTCAGAGGAACAGGTGGTGAGAATTAAAGGATATTACTGGTTTTCCAAATTTCCAGGGTACTGACTCGTTAGGGCTATAGGCCCGCCTGAGCCGTTTACCGTGTTGGCGCCTTGACCGCTTGCTTCCGCACCCGCAGACCCACCAGCATCAGCGTCATTCCGGCGCCTGCCAGCGTCCATCCCGCAGGCTCCGGTGAGGGAATCTGCACGAACGTCCCCTGGCTGTCCGAATTGGTCGAGAGGTCGAGCGCGAAGTTCGAGGTGCGCAGTGTGCCGGTGAAGTT